>CAIJOU010000758.1 GCA_903822375.1 Candidatus Hydrogenedentota bacterium | reverse complement strand
TTATCCGTTCTCTTCTCTTCAAACCCAAATCCATTCTCTCTTCCTCCGCGCCCCCTCTGCGCTCTCAGCGGCTTTGCGGTGATATCTTCCCTATTGCCGAGAAGCGGCTGCCCTAGACTGGGCAAGGCCCTGGGACACCCTGACGGTGCGAGCGGCGGCGAAGGCAGCATCGCCACCGTGGATGGCGAGTCGGGGACTTTCTGTGAGAAATGCAAGGCTGCATGGGAAGCCTGGGTTAAGGATGCCGATAAATGAGAATTAACCTCGCTAGGAATGATGCCGCTCGTTCCATCGCATATCTTGCTTCGCGCGGTTGTCGCGTCTTCGGTGCCGGTAGCGCGTAGGGCGCGAGACAACCGTATTCTGGTCCAGGTTCAGAACATGGGTAACACAATAGGTTCAATACATGGGTAACACCTTGCCAATCCGGGAACCGCCCTGACGGTGCCCGGCAATGCCATGGAAAACCACCCAGAAAATGAACGAAAAAATTGAATTTGCGATGAAATGCCTGACCACATCCAACTTCCGGCAGCTATGCCAGGAGCACGGAATCAGCGCGAAAACCGGCTACAAATGGAAGGAGCGTTTCATCAACAACGGGCTTGCGGGCCTGGAGGATGAGAGCCGCCGTCCTCAAAGCCACACTGACGAACTGTCTGAAGCAGTCGTTTGTGAGATGGTGCACCTCAAGCAGGCGCACATCCATTGGGGGCCGCGCAAGATTCGTGATCTGTATGAACGAAAGCATCCCGGCGCAACGCCAAGTGAAAGCAGCTTCAAGCGAGTGTTGGAGCGCGCGGGTCTAACAAAACCGCGGAGGACACGCAGGGCCGCCGACAATGGCAGGCTTTCAAGTGGGAGGAAGGCGACAGACTCCAATGATGTCTGGACGGTGGATTTCAAGGGCTGGTGGGTGGGTGCAGGAGGGTGCCGTGTCGAACCGCTGACGGTGCGTGACGAACACAGCCGCATGTTGTTAGAACTGAGGGCGGTCGGCAGCAGTCGCACCGAGGTGATCCGCCCATGTTTCGAGCGTCTTTTCGAGAAGCACGGCCTTCCTGCGTCGATCCGCAGCGACAACGGCCCGCCATTTGCCAGCAGCAGCGCGATCCTGGGCTTGAGCCGGCTTTCGGTATGGTGGCTGGCATTGGGCATCGACCTGGAACGAGGGCGGCCGGGGTGCCCTCAGGACAATGGTGCCCACGAGCGGATGCACCTGGACATCCGGCGGGAGTTGCAAAGCGGCAGGATCGGAAGAGATCAGAATGCTTTTGATCTTTGGCGTCATGAATACAACAACGAGCGTCCCCACGAGGCACTCGAGATGAAGCGCCCGGCGGAGGTTTATCTTCCTTCAACGCGACCGTACGAGGGCACTCCGGAAATGTTAGATTACGGCGGCATGGACACCCGGAAGGTTCACTCCGTTTGTGGGACAATCGGGTTTCGATCGGAACTCATTCGGCTTTCGTCGGCCTTGGGGGGATGGAATGTCGGCCTGTCCGAGCAACTCGACGGACTTGTTGAGGTGTGGTTCGCCAGCCTGCTGCTGGGCCATATTGACCCCAAAACCAGTTCGTTCCGCGCCTCGGTTCCGGCCCGGGGGGCGGCGGCA
>CAIJOU010000757.1 GCA_903822375.1 Candidatus Hydrogenedentota bacterium | reverse complement strand
ATTCTTTCTTCAGATGCTGCCGTAACAGTCGTGCACTATGGCCTCCGTCCTCTGACTGCGAGCAGGGCCAACAGCGCCACACCCGCCAACAATGTGTCGCCAAACTGTTTTTTCAAATCATCCAACGTCAGTGCCCCTTTTGCGGTCTGGCATCCGGCGCAACCGCTTCCGGCTGTGGGACCGCTTGAAACTGTCAGTGTCACGTCACTGCCGGGTGTCACATTGGTGCCGCCAACAGGGTCTTGGGCAATCACATCGCCGAGCGGTACCGTATCGCTGATTTCCTCAACCACGGTGAAGGTCAAGCCCGCATCCGTAATCGCGGTCTCCGCGTCGGCCGAGGCCAGTCCCACAACGTTCGGGACTGCAACGGTCGGGGCCGTGGCGCCGTATTCATAGGCACCCATGTCATAGCCCGCCCCCGCGGGGCGCGAAAGGCCCAGCAAATCCGTGGTCGGCGCGCCGGACGCGGTGCCCGTGTCGATGCAGGGCGAACTCGCCTGCAACGTGGCATATCCTGAAGTGAAGAGCGGGTTCGTCGAGATGTTCCCCGTGCCGGTGTGTCCGCCCTGCACGCACGAATAGGTTACCGTTGCCGCGGCTCCGGCAATTTCAGCCACTGTGTCGCCCCAGGCTATGCAGTTCTTCAGCGTCGGTCCTATGAGGTTGCCGTAAATGGCGCTTCCCCCTGCATTCGCGATGTTGCCCGTGAATGTGCAGTTCGTAAAGAGGACCGCCGAGTTGTCGCTGTTGGCGGCGCTGCCCTTTACCGCCGTGTTGTCGGCGATTTGGCAGTTCGTAAATGTGGGCGCGCCTCCCGTGCTGTGCAGGGCGCCGCCGTCGATTTTCGCGGCATTGCCGGAAAACACGCAGCCCGACACCGCCGGCGATCCCAGGTAGGTGCCAATCGCGCCGCCATAGCCGTTTAGCGCCTCATTGTCCACAAAGTCGCAGTTAATCACCGTGGGGGATGCCGAATTGTTTTCTATCGCCCCCCCGTCGGAATAGGCCTTGTTGTTGATGAAAACACAGTTTGCGACGACAGGCGCCGTGCCGGCATTGTACATGCCGCCGCCGCTGAAGCCGGAATACCCGCGTTTGATGGTAAACCCGTCCAGCGTGGAGTTGTTGGCGCCCGTGGCACCCTGGGAGCTGTTCTGGCCGTCTATAACCGTGAGGTGTGAAGTCCAATTGCGCTGGCTGCGCGCCGTTTCCGTGCCCGCAAAGCCGCCGTAGATATGGACATTTTCGGCCATGTCCACAGCCATCGAGTTGGGACCGGGGTTCGTGTAGGTGCCTTGGGCCACCCATACTTCGCCGCCCCCGGCCTGGTCTGCGGCGAACACACCGTCTTGGATATTCTGAAACGCGCTGGCCCACGACAACCCCGTGGGCGTGCCCGCCAAGGAGGCTGCATTGACTCGGAATGTGCCCGCCGCTCCGGCAGACGTCATGCACAGCAGCACTGCCAGTGCAGTAACTGCCAAGACCCGCTTTCTAGCCAAAAACAAGCTACTCTGACTCACTCGTGATTTACAGAACATATTCGTACTCCTTGCAGTTTTTGGGAAATCTTACTGATTGAGGCCAACAGCAGTCGGCGTGGCCGAATTCCCGTCCCGCGCCAATGAATGACTCTTTCATGATGCGAAACGCCAAGGGTCGGGGAAAGGTCACGTATTTCCTGATTTCTGTCAGTGTAATCACGCAGCCTCGGGCACGGACATTCGCGCCTCCGTATCCGCTTTGATTCCCGGTGCGGTTGATTGCTATACTACGAATTCCTGTGCGAGATGCACTTTGCGTCTTGGCGGAAGGACAACCGGTAACCCCCCAACCGGCGCGGCCCGCGAAACCGGCTGCGCTGAATCCATTCCGAGGGGAGGTCGAGCAAGTGACCAAGGTTCGCGTAAAGGCTGATGAGCCCTTTGAAAAGGCCCTGCGGCGCTTCAAAAAGAAGTGCAACAAGGAAGGCCTGATGCAGCGGCTCAAAGAGATCAAGTACTACGAGAAACCGTCCGAGCGGCGTCGCCGCAAGCTGGCGAAAGCCATCTCCCGTGCGGTGCTGGACGAGGTTTGATCCAGACGGAATTCGTTTTTTACACCATTGTCTAATCAACGGAGTCTCCACTTAAGGGGGCTCCGTTTTGTTTTGGTCGGATGAAACGGCCGCATTTCCATCCGGGTCAAAATGGATGGAGATTATGCGGGCATTGGGAACGGCGACCGCCCTTCCCATGGGTGAGCAAGCGGAGCGTTTGTCGTTGTGTGCCGCATATTGTTTAAGGAGTGAATAGATGGATAGGTATCGCGCCGCTGTGCTGCTGTCGGTCCTGTTGGCCGCGTCTTCGGCCCTGGGCCAAGAAACACCGGTGCGCGTGGGAGTCTTTCCCCAAGAGGTCGCGCGAAGCTATTCGACGGGGGATGGGTTGCCCTCAAACGATGTCACCGCGGTCTGGTTTGTCGGAGACACCCTGCTGGCCGTGGCTGGCGGGCAGACGGTAAAGCTTGAGAACGACCGGTGGGTGGAGGCACAGGCAGAACGCGTACGCAAGGTGCTGGAGCCCGTTGAAGGTGGATACCGGCTGGTGCCCAGGCAGGACGGGGAAAATGAACGCATTCAGGTTCGGGTGTCCGCTCCGGAAGGTCCCGAACCCGAAGTGCTGGGGACGGAGGCAGGGTTGTTCCTTCGTGGCGACGGGGGGCTTTACCGCAAGGAGACCGTGTCGGACGGGCAGGGCCGGCAGTGGGCGACCTCGGATGTGCGCGGAGTGGCCGTCGATATTAAGGGGCGCGAGTGGTTCGCAACGCTGGCAGGGGTGGGGTGTCATGACGGTGAGGAATGGAAATTCTACACCGGTGCCGAGGGGCTTCCCTACAACGATTTTACCTGCATGGTGGCCGGTGGGGACGGTTCCGTGTGGTTTGGCACGAAAAAGGGCGCCATCCGCTTTAAGAATGGGGAGTGGAACTATCGTCAGGGAAGGAGCTGGATTCCCAATGACGATGTTCGGGCCATTGCCGTGAACGAAAAGGGCGAGGCCTGGATTGCGACGCCCGGCGGCATCGGCTGGATAGGCTTCAAGCCCATGACACTGGCCGAAAAGGCGGCCTTTTACGAGGAGGAGATGGACCGCCTTATCAAGCGCACCGAGTACGGCTACACCTCGGAGGCGCTGCTCAACACGGCCGGGGACAAGAGCACCGCCTCCAACCATGACAGCGACAATGACGGGCTCTGGACGGGCATGTACGGGGCCGGCGAATGTTTCGCCTACGGCGCCACCAAGAGTCCCGTCGCCAAGCAGCGCGCGCTGCGGGCCTTTGAGGCGATGCGCTTTCTGCAGAAAGTGACGCAGATGAGCGACCCCAAGCCGCCCAAGGGCTATGTGGCGCGCACCATCCTTCCGGGCGACGGTCCCGACCCCAACAAGGGCCGCGCCGAACTGGACAGCCGCGTGCGCGACGAGGACGACCCGCTTTGGAAGGTCTATGACCAGCGCTGGCCCAAGACCACCGACGGCAAGTGGTATTGGAAGAGCGACACCAGCAGCGACGAATTGGACGGGCACTACTTCTTCTACCCCGCCTATTATGACCTTGTCGCCGACACGGCGGAGGAGAAGGAGCGGGTGCGCGAGGTGGTGCGCGATCTGACCGACCATCTCATAGAAAACGGCTTTACCCTGACGGACCATGACGGCAAGCCCACCCGGTGGGGCATCTATGGTCCTGATTCGCTCAACAACGACCCGAACTGGTGGCCCGAACGCGGAATCAAGTCGCTAAGCATGTTGTCCTATCTCGCCGTGGCCGCCCACGTGACCGGTGACCTGAAGTACACCAGTATCATTCGCGAACTCGTGGAGCGGCACAGTTACCGCACCAATGCCATGTTCTACAAGGTTCATTTCGGTCCCGGCTCGGGCAACCAGTCAGACGATGAAATGGCGTTCATGTGCTTCTACAACCTGATGAAATACAGCCAGGACGACTGCCTGAAACGCCAGATCCTGTACTCGTTCTATTCCGCCTGGACCGTGGAAGAACCCGAAATGAACCCCTTCTTCAACTTCTGCTACGCTGCTTTCGGCCGTGGCGGCACCTATGCCAACGCCTACGGGTTGCGCGACATTTCGCCCTGGGCCGACTGGCTGGAGGATTCGATCTTTACGTTGAAGGACCTGTCGCTGGACCGAATTACCTGGGCCCACCAGAACAGCCACCGAACCGACATTGTGCGGCTCGCCAAGCAGCAGGCCGCCGAGCCCGGTGCGCCCCATCAACCCAATCGCGGCCACCGCATCAGCGGCAAGGTATTGCCGGCCTCGGAGCGCAGTTTCTGCCACTGGAACACGGACCCCTGGCAACTGGACACGGGCTACGGGGGCAGGGTGCTCGGCAGCGGCACGATATTCCTGCTGCCCTATTACATGGGGCTCTATCACGGGTTCATTGTGGAATAGCCCGGCTGTGCAATCTTGACATAATGTCACGGGACGTGTACCTTTAGGCGGGTTTGGGTACTTAAGCCGGGGTATTCCCGGTCATTGCAGACGAATAGAGAAGACAACTGCGCCAGTTCGGCCAAGAGGACAAAGAGGTTTCCATGACAGACGGCGTTATGCTTCACGAAAAGAAACGTTTCTTCGATGGATTGACGGGCTATCACTATCTTGTGCTGGTGGTGGCCTGCTTGGCCTGGTCTTTCGAGACCTTTGACCAGTGGCTGTTTGTGTTCTCAAAACAGCGCGCCATTGCGGAACTGCTGGGAGCGGCGGGATCGGACGCAAAACTGGTGGGTTCGTGGACCAACATAGCCACGGCCGCGCTGATGATCGGATGGGCGACGGGCGGGTTGTTCTTCGGCATGATCGGCGACCGGCTCGGACGGACACGGACACTGCAACTGACCATCCTGATGTATGCGGTGCTCAGCGGGCTGAGCGGTGTGGCCCAGAATGTGTACCAGTTCTCGGCGCTCCGTTTCCTCATGGGACTGGGTGTGGGCGGTGAATTCGCCGCCGGTGCCGCGCTGGTGGCGGAAGCCTTCCCAATTCACGCGCGCGCAACCGCGTTGAGCATCATGCAGGCGGTCTCCGCGCTGGGCAACATGACGGCCGCGGTGGTCAACGGGACCTTTGCCAGCGCCGGGCTGAGTTGGCGATGGCTCTTCAGCGTGGGTGTGGTCCCCGCAATCATTCTCGTTATTGTTTTCGGTTATGTCCATGAACCGGAAGTGTGGTTGCAGGCGCGGGCCGTGGCCAAGAAGGGAAAAGGCAATCTGGGAAGCATTCTCGCGCTGTTTCGCGAACCGTTGCTGCGCCGCCACACCCTCATAGGCGTGTCCCTTGCGGCCGTCGGCGTGATCGGCTTCTGGGGCGTGGGCGTGCTGACGCCCGAGTTGTTGCGTTCCGTGATGAACCCCAAGAATCTGCCTGAATTGAAAGCGATCACGGAACAGCAGGTGAGCATGGCGGGTTTTGCGCAAAACTTCGGCTGTTTCTTCGGCGCCCTGACCTTCGGCTATGTGGCGCAGCGTCTGGGGAGGCGTACGGGATTCATTCTGGCATTCCTCGGCTGCATGGTTATGGTGCCGTCAGCCTTCTTCTTGACGAATTCATTTCTGACCGCGGTGGTCCTGTTCTTCCTGCTCGGGTTCATGCTGCTGTCCGTCATGAGCGGGTTTGC
Organism: Candidatus Hydrogenedentota bacterium; assembly: GCA_903822375.1. Classification (GTDB taxonomy): domain Bacteria; phylum Hydrogenedentota; class Hydrogenedentia; order Hydrogenedentales; family CAITNO01; genus CAITNO01. Next base: position 6,091 of record CAIJOU010000757.1, on the reverse strand, counting down.
GGTGTACTTCCCCGAACTGTTCCCCACGCGCATGCGCTCGACGGGCACTGGTTTCTGCTACAACGTGGCCCGGTACATCACGGCCGCCATGCTGTTCGCGACCATACCGATCAGGGCAAGCCTCGGCATGGCCGGCATGGTCTACGCCGTTATAGCGGTTTATGTGGTGGGTTGTCTGATCATACTGTTCGTCGCCCCGGAAACCAAGGGCAAGCCGCTGCCCGAATGACCGGAGCGACCGCATGAACGACACCGAGAAACCGTCCCCACGCAAGAGGCCGATTCCCTACCTGCGCTGGTGGATTGGGCTGCTGCTCTTCATCGTGACGTTCATCAACTACGTTGACCGGCAGACGCTGTCCGCGCTGGCGCCATACCTGAAAGAGCAGTACGGCTGGAACGGAAACGGCTACCAGTTCATTGTGAACGCGTTCACCGTATCCTACACAATCATGCAGTCGGTGGTGGGACGGCTGCTGGATATCTTTGGCACGCGGATGGGAATTGCCGCAAGTGTCGCCTGCTATTCTTTTGTGGGTGCGCTCACGGCCATTGCAGGCGGCAAGTACACCTTTGCGACGTTTCGCTGCCTGCTGGGCGCCGGTGAGGCGGCCAACAATCCCGGCGGCGCCAAAGCGGTGTCCGAATGGTTTCCCGTAAAGGAACGGGCGCTCGCCGTGGCGTTGTACAACAGCGGCTGTGCGGCCGGGGGCTTTGCTGCGCCGTTCATCGCGGTTCTTATCTACTCCACTTTCCACAGTTGGCGCCCGGCCTTTGTGATCACCGCATCCATGGGCTTTGTCTGGCTAATACTTTGGCTGCTTGTCTATCGAAAGCCCGAGGAGCACCCGCGCATTTCGGAAGCCGAACTGGCGCATATTCAGGCGGGCCGCGCCGCGGCCACCTCTGCGGTTTCGGGTGAAGCCGTGAGGATTGGCTGGGGAAAGCTGCTGCGTTACAGGCAGACCTGGGGATTGGTGCTGGGACGTTTTCTGCTCGACCCCTTCTGGTTCTTCGTAACCAACTGGTTTGCGCTGTTCCTGAGAGACGAGAAGCATTTCTCGCTGACGGACAGCGCGCTGGGCTCTGCGGGTCCCATGGTGGGCGCGTTGATGGGGAGTCTTTTCGCGGGCACCTTGTCCTCAATGCTGGTAAGAATCGGATGGCAGCCGGGAAATGCCAGACGAGTCCTGCTCATGTTCTTTGGTCCCAGCATGGCCGTCATTGCGCTGACCCTGTGGACCAACAACTACTGGGCGCTTCTGGCCATCTCCGCATACTGCATGTTTGCCTACAACTGCTGCGGAACCATGTTCCTGACGCTTCCGACGGATGTATTCCACACCCGCGCCGTAGGTACGGTCATGGGGCTTGCGGGCACCAGCGCCGGATTGGGAACCATCATTACCACCAAGCTTATTGGTTCCGTGACCACCCAGTTTTCCTATACGCCGGTGATCATTGTCGCGTCCATCGTTCCCGCCATGGCGACCATCATCTTCGTGACCATGGTGCGGGCGGACAAAAAACCCGACCCCGACGGGATTCTGATGAAGTTCTAGACCCGGCACGGGGCGTGGCGTTAAGTAGGCGCGGCATCCTGCCGCGTTCTGGCGCTGACCTGATGTGAAGAAGAAAGAGGCTGGAAGCCTCCTCTGCTTTGGACATGCGGTTTCGGCCCTATGGTATACTGGCAGGTAGCGGAGGCGGACGCTCCGCCATGGAGGTTCGATCATGCTTAAAGACCGTATGGTGCGCGCAAAACTGCGCAAGTCCTTCCGCGAGCAGCGGCCCATTTCCTACGTGGGCAAGGTGACCGCGTTCAACGATTATTGGGTGGTCTTGGCCGGCAAAATGGTGATGGTGTGCAGGAACCAGTCCAAAGGCGTGCAGGTGGATGCCAAACCCGCCAATTACGTCATCCCACGCGACGGTATTGAATCGATTGCCGTTCTACCCGACACCTTCGACATCAACGAGATAGAAGTCATGACCGACGGGCAGCAGTTCAAGATGATCGTGAAGAACGGTACAGACTGCTTCTTGGGCGAACTGGGTGAAGGCTGAAGGATAAGGGCTGAAGGCTGAACTGCAGGATGAGTGAGTCTGCATTCAGGCCAAGGCAGTTCGCGTCTCTTTTTCCTTTTCAGCCTTCAGAATTCAGATTTCAGACTTCTTCCTACAACTTCTCCCCCTCCGCCAATGAGACCAACGCCTTGCGGTTGGCTATGACGATTTCCTTGCCGGTCACGCGCAACACGCCGCGCTGCTGCATGCGGGCCAGCGTGCGGCTCAGTGTTTCGGGGATGGTGCCAATCTGGGCGGCAAGGGTGGCTTTGGACACCTGCAGCGCCACGGTATCGCCCTCTTTTCCCGCAGTCATCTCGGAAAGCCGCCGGGCCAGCCGGGTGGACACTTCCTTGAGCGACAGGTCATCAATGAGCTCCACGAACCGGCGCAGACGCCGCGACAGCACGCCAAGCATGGTCAGAAGCAGTTCGGGCCGGCTGCGTGCCGCTTCAAGAAAGTCGGTTCGGCCAAGGTAAAGGGTTCGACCGTCGGCCATGGCCTGGGCCGTGGCGGGATAGGTCTTGCCCTCGAACATGGCCACTTCGCCACAGGGCTCCCCCCGGCCGAAAAGGTGCAACACCTGTTCGCGGCCGTCAGCCCCGTACCGGCATACCTTTACCAGTCCGTCCACCACGACATGCAACCCCTCAGCCGGGGCACCGCCGTGGAAAATGACCTCGCCCGCAGTATATCCCCGCAGGCTGGAAAGCTCAGCAATGGCACCCAGGTCGGCGTCATCGAGGTCGGCAAACAGTGCGCAATGGCGCAACCACTGCTTTCGATCTTCCAGCGTTGACGAAGGGCGTTTCAAGGCAGTGTCTCCCGTCCGCGGGTCCGGAAAATACCGCAACCCGCCAGTAGACAACACTTTAGCATAGGCACGGTGGGATTTGACAGGCCGGGTGCAGAGGTGGTAAACTTTCGCGTCTTGACAAGGTGCATGTGGGTGAAGTCTGCCCAAACGACGCCGCATTTGAAGTTTGAGTGCGTTGTTAAACCCCTTAAGTAACTGCAATTCCTTGTCTTAGGGTGAAGTGCCCAAACCGCGTCATCATGAGGCCAAGGCTGAATTTTGTTAAAGTATTCCCGTGATACTGTTGCCCAAGTGCTCGCCGCTGTCGACATTGTCGAAGTGATTGGCGCGCGCCTGAGCCTGAAACCCTCGGGAGGAAGCCGCTTCAAGGCACTGTCGCCGTTCACAAACGAGAAGACGCCCTCATTCGTTGTGAGCCGGGACCGGCAAATGTACCACTGTTTCAGCAGCGGCAAGGGCGGTGATGCGCTCACCTTTCTGATGGAGTACGAGGGCTTGAGTTTTTCAGAGGCGCTGCGGAAACTGGCCGACCAGGCCGGAATTCGTCTGGCCCTGCCCAACGAGGGTGATGACCGCGAGGAGTACCAGCGCGGCCAACTGCTCGAACTGGGCAAGTTTGCGGCTGACCACTACCGCCGCCAATTGCTGGACCGTGCTATCGGTGAACCGGGCCGGGCTTATCTGGCCAAACGAAAGATTAACGCGGCCACGGCCGAGAAGTTCGGCGTGGGCTTTGCCCCCGAAGGCTGGACGAATTTGTATGAAGCCGCCGCGCGGCGCCAGTACAAGGACCATGTGCTGGAGGCGTCGGGCCTGTTTCGCCGGGGCGAGCGCAGTGACCGCGGCATGTATGATTTTTTTCGGAACCGGCTTATCTTTCCGATCAGGGATGTTTCAGGCAACGTCGTGGCGTTTGGCGGGCGCGACTTGGGTGACAGCCCGGCAAAGTACATCAACTCGCCCGAAACGCCGGTGTACAAGAAGGCGCGGGTGTTGTACGGCCTGTACGAGGCGCGCGACGCGATGCGGCGCGAAAAGTACGCCATCCTCGTCGAAGGCTATTTTGATTTGATTCGCTGTTTCGACGGCGGCGTGGAAAACGTTGTGGCCAGTTGCGGCACCGCCCTGACCGAACAGCAGGCGGCGCTCATACGGCGCTATGTGCCCGAGGTGGTCGTGGTGTATGACGGCGATGCGGCCGGAATCAAGGCGGCACTGAAAGGCACGTCGATCCTGACTGCGTCGGGACTGCGCGTGCGCGCGCTGGCGCTGCCGGACGGCAAGGACCCGGACGATTTTGTGCGCGACCAGGGTGCCGACGCGTTTCGCGCGCTGTTGGCGAAGGCGCCCGATTTCTTGACCTTTTACGTGGACATGACCCGGGACCGTGCAAACACCGTCGAGGGCCGATCGGAAGTTGCGCACGAATTGTTTCAGATTCTGCGCGGCATGGCCGACAAGTTGCGTGCGGACGAGTATCTGCGCCTGATTGCCAAGGCGCTGGGCCTTCATGAGTGGGCCTGCAGACGTGAGTATGAGCAGTTTTGCCGGGGTGCCGAGGAACGCGGCGGCGGCGTGCGAAACCCGGCACCGGCTTCGGCTGTCGAAGAGAGGCCGCACAAGGACGATGTGGACTTTATTGCCGCGCTCGTGGCGTTTCCTGCCATGCGTAGGCCTGTGGGCCGGACGCTGACCGACTTGGCGCTGCCGGAGAGCCCGCTGGCCGAGGCGTTGGGCTGGGTGCTCGCCCAACCGGACGACTGCCGGCCCGCCGAGGCGGTGGCCGAGTTGGAAAGCGAGGCTGCGCGGCGGCTGCTGTCGGCGGCTGCGCTCAGCGAGGCGCAGGATGAGAACTGGGCCAGTGACCTTGTCACGCGGAGGTCCGTCGCGTTGGCGCGCGAGGCGCTCCGCGCCGAGACCGAGCGGGTGCTTGACGATTTGCGCCGGGCCGAGCGAGACGGCGACAGCGCGCGCATGCTGGAACTGCTGCGGGCGCGCACGGAATTAAGCGTAAGACTGGACAATTTATCGGTGAGCTAGACGTGAACTCCGCGCCGCTAGCGGTGAGGCGGCGTGGTTCTTATGTAATATGAATGCAACCATTGAGTTGAGGGCAACGATGACTGCCAAGAAATCGACCAAGAAGCCGGCCGGCGAAAAAGAAACCAAGGACGTGCTCAGCAAGGCGAAAACCGAGGGAAAACTCACCCTTGAGGAACTGGAAAAGATCCTTCCAGTGGATGCCAGTGCGGAGGAAATCGACCGGGTCATGCTCACCCTGAGCGACACCGACATCGATTTCACCGACGAGCCGCCTGCCGACCAGGCCAAGCCGGTCGCCGCCGCCCCCACCCTGACCAAGGCCGAAGCCAAGGCTGAAGCCAAGCGCGAGGCGGGCCCGGCACAGCGTGTGCTCGAGCGCGCCGACGACCCCGTGCGCATGTACCTGCGCGAAATGGGGCGCGTTCCCCTGCTCACCAAGGACCAGGAAGTGACCATCGCCAAGCGCATCGAGGGCGCCGAGCAGGAACTCATCGAGGTCATCCTCAACACGCCCTACACGATCAAGGAAGTGCAGATGATCGCCGCCCGCATCCTGGCCGGGCGCCTCAACTTCATCCAGATCACCGACGACGAGGACGTGCGCTTCCACCACAAGTTCGTCAAGGAACTGCCCGAGTACATGGAGCGCATCGGCGAATTGGAAGTCCAGATCGAGATCCAGGAAAAGCGCTTCCGCCGCACCGACCTCACCCTTAAGAGCCGCGAGAACATTGAACAGCGCATCACCGAATGCAGGCAGTTGCAGATCGACGTCATCCGCCAGTTCCGCCTCAAGTCGCGCGAGATCATGAAGATCGGACGCCGCATCAAAGGGCTTAAGCGCCGCATCACCGCCGCCCGCGACGAGATTGACCGGATTGAGCGCGAGGTCAGCCTCGGCGCAAAGGAAATCCGCAATCTCAGCGTCAAGGCGCGGCGCAGCCCGGGCGTGCTCAAGCAGGCCTCCATCGACAAGAACAGCCTGCTCGATGCGGAACGCCGCCTCTCCGTGGCCCAACGCAAGATTGACCAGATTGAAGCCGACTCCCGCCTCGACGCCGGACATATCGCCAAGCTGATCGACGTCATCCGGGAAAAGGAGGAGAAGATTTACCGGGCAAAGATGGAACTGGTCGAGGCCAACCTGCGCCTCGTCGTCAGCAT
>CAIJOU010000756.1 GCA_903822375.1 Candidatus Hydrogenedentota bacterium | reverse complement strand
CCGAACCCTGCGAGTCGGCCGTCAGCAGATCCGGCCGGCGATCGCGCAGGTGGTTGTCGTCCTTGGCGAGATTCAGGTCCACATCGCAGACGAGCACGCCCGGCGTGTCTGACTCTTCCTTGCCTGCAATATCACCCTTCGGGTCGACCATGAAGCCCACGCTGGGATGCGCGAAGGCGATGTAGCACTGGTTCTCGTAGCCGCGCGTGCGCATCCACCACTCGTTGTTCTCGCCGTGCATGCCGTAAGTCGGGTTCAGGATGAGGCGCGCACCTTTCAGGCGCAGCGTGCGCGCCGTCTCGGGCCAGCGCCGGTCGGCACAGATCATAATGCCCACCTTGCCCCATTCGGTGTCCCACACGGGAAGGGATTCGCCGGGGGAGAATTGGAGGTCGTGCGTTTGCAGGTGGGTCTTGTGATACACGCCGACCAGCCGCCCCGTTCGATCCCACAGCCCAGCGGCGTTGTAGATGTTGCCGTGCTCCAACGAGGTGAAACCGAAACAGACATACATGCCGTTTGCGCGCGCCGTTTCGGCCACACGACGAAGATAGGGGCTGGTCTCCAGATCCTGCGCCACCGCACGCAGTTTATCGGGCGTGGATGCCTTGTCCGGCGCGGCATACCCGTCGAGCCAGCATTCGGGCGTGATAAATATGTCGACCTTCTTCGCCGCGGCCTCCTCCGCCATGCGCAGAAACATGTCAAAGTTCTGGTCCAGATTCCACTTTGCAGGCACTCCCCGCATCAGCGCCAGCGTCGCCTTAGATTTCGCGGGTGTGGTGTCTTTCTCCTGCACTGCGGCTGTTGGAAATGATTCTGCCACGCCGGAACGCCACCAACCGCCGAGGGTCTTGATGTTCATGCTTTCAAGGGCGTTGTTGCGGGAAGCCTGGGCCGGCGTGATATCGCGCACGATCATCGTGTCCACCAGCGCGGGTGCCTCCTCGGCCACCGTGCCGTCGGGTGCCACGAAGCGGCTCTGGCCCAGGCTGGCCGAGGTGCCGCCGTCCAGCGGGCCGATGCCGTTGCTCTGCACCATCCATATGTTGTTCTCCACCGCCCGGGCGATCAGTTGGGCCCGGTAGCCTTCCATCTTCTTGAGCGCATTTGGCAGGGAATTGATCTCATAACTGAGATAGAAGCACACTTGCGCGCCCTGCAGCACGGGGATGCGGACCAGTTCCGGAAAGCGCTCGTCATGGCAGAGTATGGCCGTGCAGGGTATCCCGTCAATTTCGAAGAACGCCAAATGATCGCCCGGCTCGAACCAGGTTTCGGGAACCATCTTGTGGTATCGCGTGAGTTCCCTGCCGTCGGGTCCCACGAGGATTGCCGAATTATGGGGCCGCTTCGCGTCCGAGGGCGTGGCGCATCCGTAGAACACATAGACGCCTGCCTGCTTCGCCGCCGCAGCCACCTCCTGCATTGCGCCGTCCAGCCGCTTCCAGTCCAGCGCGCCGACAGTGTCCCTTGAGAACCCGCTCAGCGCGGTCTCGGGAAACAGCACAACCCGCGCCCCGGCTTTGCCGCCCTCATCAATGCCGCGCAGTATTCGCGCAAGGTTTCGGTCCAGATCGGCGGTCACCTCCATCTGCACCGACGCCACGCGCAGCGCATGCGGCACCACCGGCGGTTCCGTAGCGCCCATCAGGGCGGGGATGAGTATGGCGATCAACGGGGAAAGCATGTACGCGCTCCTCATTTTCGGTGTTACTGGAACCCAAGAAGGATAGCATATGACATCTTCAATCCCCCTTTGAAGGGGTGGTTGGTGAAAGCCGACCGGGGGATGTTGTGTCGGGTTTACTGCGCCGGGGCTTACATCCCCCGCCGCTTCGCGGCTGCCCCCTTCGAAGGGGGATTTGCAGGCAGCATCTCTTGACCGGCTTATCAAACCATTCGAGAGCGATTTCAGCAAAACGCCTTTGCTGGTGCCTCTTATTTGCTGTCCCTATCCACGCCGGAAGAACCTGCGCGGCAGTGCCGCCGTGATGAGGTATCCCGCGCCGGCGACGAGGATGATGGTGGGGCCGACGGGCAGGTCGGGCCGGTAGCTGATGGTCAGTCCGGCCAGACAACAGGCGGCGCAAAGCAGGGATGCAAAGACCATCATTTGCCCGAGGGAACGGGCGAAGCGGCCCGCCATGGCGGCGGGCAGCGTGAGCAGCGCGATGACGAGCACCACGCCGACGACCATGGACAGCGCGACCACGGTCAGCGCGGTGAGCGTGAGCAACAGGATGTAGTACGCGTCGACGCGCAGGTTGCGCAGGCGCGCGAACTCCTCGTCGAAGCAGACGGCCTGGAACTGGTGGAAGAACCACCACACAATCAGGATGACCACCGCGTCCAGCCCGGCCAGCAGCCACAGGCTCTGGTTGGTCACCAGCAGGATGTTGCCGAACAGGTAGCCCATGAGGTCCTGGCTGTAGCCGGGGGTGGCGTAGAGAAACAGAATTCCCGCGGCCATGCCGACGGACCATACGGCGCTGATGGCCGTATCTTCGCGCTCGCGCCGCCGCAGCGACACCCAGCCGATGACTATGGCCGAGAGCAGCGCCGCGGCCAGCGCGCCGTGCACGGGCTTGAGCCAGGTCCAACCCCAGGCCACGTTGAGGTAACAGGCCGCGCCGAGCCCGCCGAGCACGCAGTGCGACACACCGGCGGCGATGTAGCTGATGCGCCGCACGACGACGTAGGTGCCCACGGTGCCGCAGCACAGGCTGACCAGCAGTGCCGCGAACAGCGCGTTGCGCGCGAGCGGATGGGTGAGCGCGGCCTGCCAGAAATCAAACACCGGCATGCCCTCCAGAGATATCGCCCGGCGCCAGGGCAAAGCCCGTGATGTGACGCATCAGGTCCTCGTCGAGTTTGTCCGTGGCCGGGTGTGCGTGCACGCGCCGGTTCACGCAGTAAATGGTGTCGAGAAAGCGCGACGCGACCGCGGCGGTGTGCGTGACCAATAGAATTGTCATGTTTCCGCGCAGCCCCTCCAGCACGCGCGCGATGGCATCCTCCGCCGTGGCGTCCACGTTTGAAGTGGGCTCGTCGAGCAGCAGAATCTCCGGGTCGGTCACCAGCCCCCGCGCGATGAGCACGCGTTGTCGCTGGCCGCCGGAAAGGCTGTTGAACCAGCGCGGCCCAAGGCCGTCGAGGCCCACCGCGTCCAGCGCCTCCGCCGCCCGTTCGCGCGCAGTTTGCCGCGACACGCGCGCGCCGCCGAGGCAGCCCATGCGCACCACGTCCTGCACGCGCACGGGAAAGAGCGGGTCGCACGCAAAATGCTGCGGCACGTAGCCGATGCGCTCCCTCGCGCGCGCCGGGTCCGCATCCAGCACGCGCACCGTGCCCCGGGTAGGGCGAATCAGTCCGAGCACCAGCCGGAACAGCGTGGTTTTGCCGCCGCCGTTGGGACCCACGATGGTCACAAAAGCGCCGCGTTCGATGCGCATGTCCACGGCTTCCAGCACGGGGAAGCGCGGGTCGTAGCCGAAGCCCACCGCGGACAGTTCTATGGCCGGCGTGGTCATTTCAGGTGCTCCGCCAGCGCATGGGCGATTCGCAGCAGATTCTCCGGATAGTCCGCGGCAAGGTCGTCCAGCGTGACCAGCGGCAGGCCGGCCGATTCGGCAAGCGCCTTGGCCTCGGCCGTGGAGTATTGCGGCTGAATGAACAGGGCGTGCACGCCGTCTTTCTTGATCTGTTCGGCCAGTTCGCTGAGCCGCCGCGCGCCGGGCGCTTTGCCTTCGTGTTCCACTGCGGTCTGCTTCAGACCGTAGCGGTCGGCCAGATAGCCGAAAGCGGGGTGAAACACAAAGAATTCGCGGCCGCGCGCGGGTGTGAGGGTTTCGCTCACTTGCGCGTCAAGCTTGTCCAATTCCAACGCCAGCGCTTGCCGGTTCGCGGCGAACTGCGGGGCGCGGCCCGGAACCATCTTGGCCAGTGCCGCTTCCGCGGTGACCGCCATGGTCTTCAGCAGCACCGGGTCGAGCCAGACATGCGGGTCCGCCGCGCCATGCACGTGTTCCACACCGCCTTCATCGTGGTGGTTTTCCCCGGTCCGCAATTTCAAACCTTCGCGCAGGTCCACGATCACGAGATTTGGAAAGACGGTCTTCAGTTTTTCGACCAACGGCCCTTCGAAAGGCAGACCGAGAAAGCCGTAAAGCTTCGCCCTGCCCAAGTCCTCCATCTGCCGCGGCAGCACCTGCCAAGTCTCCGCAGACTGTCCCGGCGGCACCAGTACCGACACGCGAACATCCGGTCCGCCCACGCGCTCCATCAGCCAGCCGACCGGGGCGATGGGTACCATCACATCCGTCACGCCATCTTCGACCGGCTTCGACGGTGCGCCACAGCCGCAACACAATGTAAGGCTGAGCGCCGCGAGCAGGCCAAAGAATCGCACCTGTATATATTGGTTGTGTTTCAAAAAGCGCATCCCAGCTGGATCCAGCGTTTCGATGATAATGCGTTATCATTAAGAAATCAAGGCTTCGCGGCGACCGCAGTCGGGGAATGGCACCAAGTCCGGCATCCTGCCGTCTTGGCCGCCGCGCAGACCGGACGTACAGGCTGGTCGGTTTCCCATTGGTCCGCCAGCCTTTAATCGTCCAGAACCGGTGCGCAGTGAAGTATTTTGCGCTTTCCGCACGCGAGAATCCCGCGGAAAACTTGAATTTCACAGGGGAATGGGGTAGTCTTGTCATGGAAGGGTGTGTCGCGAGAAATTTGAGACTGTCGAGAGAGAAATGCAACTCAAAATCCGAGAAGTCGCCACCCTGTTGGGGGTTTCCGATAAGACCGTCTACCGCTGGATTAAGGCGGGAGCCATTCCCGCCTACCGCGTCCATGACCAGTACCGCGTTAACCGCATGGAACTGCTGGAGTGGGTCACCTCCCAGAAGATGCCCGTTTCGGAGGAGATCTTCAACGAGCCGACGGAGTCTGAGGAGACGGTGAGTCTGGCCCGCGCACTTGACGCGGGTGGGGTGTTCTACCGTGTGGAGGGGACGGACACGCCGTCAGTGCTTCGGGCGGTCGTGGACACGATGCGCCTGCCGGAGGGCGTGGACCGTGAATTTCTTTTCCGGGTGTTGCTGAGTCGCGAAAACGTCTGCTCGACGGCCATCGGCGGGGGGGTGGCCATTCCCCATCCGCGCAACCCCATCGTGCTGCACGTGACCCAGCCCTCGATCACACTGTGTTTCCTGGAAAACCCCGTCGAATTCGGCGCCATGGACGGCCAACCGGTGCGTACCCTGTTCACGCTGGTCAGCCCGATGGTGCGTCATCATCTTCAACTGCTGTCCCGCCTCGGTTTTGCGCTGCACGACGCGGGCTTCAAATCCGTCATCGACAACCCGGGCACGCGCGAGGTTATCCTTGCCGAAGCCCGCCGTGTGGACCGTTTGCTTGATGAACGGAACCGGTCCGCCGCCGAATAGGAATCCGAGCCGAAATGTCTTTGGTAGTTGCATCCCTGGCCGTTTTCGCGGTCGCCGCCCTCTTTGCGGTGCTGCCGGCGCACCGGCCTGTCTGGTGCGTTCGCGGGGGAATCTTCGGCGCCTGTCTGGGGGCGGCACTGGGACTGCTGGCCGCGGTGCAGGGGCTGTTCGGAGACTCCATCGAGTCGGTCCGTATCCCTTGGTCCGTCCCGGGCGGCGAACTTCATCTGGCCATGGACCCGCTCTCGGCGTTCTTCCTGTTGCCCATCACGGGGTTGGGGCTGCTGGGCGCGCTGTACGGTGCCGGATACCAGCGTGGGACGAAAGATCAAAAGGCGCTCGGTGTGGGCTGGTTCCACTACAACGTGCTGCTGGCCAGCATGATGACGGTGGTTACGGCGCGCAACGCCATCCTTTTTCTCATTGCCTGGGAAGTAATGGCGTTGTCTTCGTTCTTTCTGGTGACCCACGAACACGACAAACCGCACGTCCGTAAGGCCGGCTGGATTTACATGGTGGCGACCCATATGGGCACCGCGTTTCTGCTGGCACTTTTCGTCATTCTTGGTGAAAAGGCGGGCTCGTACGAATTCTCCGCCTTTGCCAAAGCGGGGGGGGCGCTGTCTCCGGTGCTGGCTGTCGCGGCCTTTTCCTTCGCGCTCATCGGTTTTGGCACCAAGGCGGGCTTTATCCCCGTGCATGTGTGGCTGCCCGAAGCGCATCCCGCCGCGCCCAGCCACGTGTCCGCGCTGATGTCCGGCGTGATGATCAAGACCGGCATTTACGGTCTGATTCGGCTGCTGGCCTGTTTGGGCACGCCGCCTGCCTGGTGGGGTGGATGCCTGCTGGCGGTGGGGCTGCTGTCGGGCAT
>CAIJOU010000755.1 GCA_903822375.1 Candidatus Hydrogenedentota bacterium | reverse complement strand
GGCGCTTCTGCCACCGGCGGAAGCCATCCCACGGGCGTGTCGTCGGCCGCCTTCTTTTCCTGGGCTTCTTTCGCCGGCTCGACGCTCTCCTTCTTATCCGCCTGCTGGGCCGCAGTCACCTTCGCCGGCTTGGCCGTCGACGGCTGCTTGGCGGGGGGGGCAGGCGGGAACAGATAGAGCCATCCGAGCATCAGCACCGTCATCAGTACGATGGCGATGATCTGGTTTCGCTGAAGCTGCTTGTCTTTGTCATCATTCAACAACGTGGGCATCTCCCCCGCGCATCCGGTCTGGACCGAAACCGCGCGGGTCGTTCAAAAGCATCAGGCCGGGGGATACGGGACGGAGGAAGAGGGTTTCGCGGCGCCGTCACGCAACGGCACAGGATCATGGCCGCCGCGACTGAACGGTTGGCATCGCAAAATCCGCCACACGGCCAGGATGGAACCGAACAGCACACCATGCAGTCGCAGTGCGTCGATGGCGTATTGCGAACAGGAGGGATGAAAACGGCAATGCTGCCCAAGCATGGGCGATATCCAGTGCTGGTACAGCCTAATGCACGCTATCATCAGCCTGGCCACGAATTACCCCCCCGCGCCGGAGCAAACGCTCCAGCTCCCCGGACAGACCGGACCAGTCAAGGTCCGCCGCGCCCGGTCTTGCCACCACCACCAGCAGCACACCCGGAACAAAGCCGGCACGGTGAATCCGGAAGAACTCCCGCACCCGCCGCTTAACCCGGTTGCGTGCGACCGCATTTCCGACCTTGCGTGACACCGCAAGGCCAAGCCGACACTCGCCACCCTCCTGCCGGGCCAAATGGCACACAAAATGACGCCCCACCGCACGCTCGCCCCGTTCGAAGACGAACTTGTATTCCGCGGCGCGCGTAATGCGCGCGGATGGTGGAAACGCATGGGAACCCGGCACAACAGGCTTGCGGCCTTTGCCGCACTACACGGTCAGGCGCCGACGGCCCTTGCGCCGCCGAGCCGCAATCACAGCACGCCCGCCGGGCGTGGCCATGCGGGCACGGAACCCATGGGTCCGTTTACGCCGCACGTTGGAAGGCTGATACGTTCTCTTCACGACTATCTCCTTTGCAGACTTGAAGTTGCGCCGCCGCACCCTTGCCATTGCCAGAGGGGTGCCGCGGCGGAATTCTATGGAACAATACGCAATCCCGCCCCCGGACGCCGCTGCGTCCAGACACAATACACGGGGCATGTAGTGTACCTTTTGACGGCATGCAAGATCAAGTAAAAGATGCACTTGCGAATGCCCGGACGCGCGCGGCGGGGCCGCGGCACGCGCGCTTTGCGTGTAACGTGCGAACTGATGGCCGGTATTGTCCAATGAAGCGGCCGAGGGTGCAGCGGCAAGAGTTCGCAAGGGTTTCAGCAAAAACGAGGAGTAGAGAACAATGGAAAGTCTCTGGAATGACATTCTGAGTTTCTTCAGGAACATCTGGGCCGAAATTGCCGGATTCTTCAACGGCCTTTTCAATCACGACACCCAGGCCTAGTTCAAGGCCGGCAGGTCCGGGAATTCCCGGGCACCTGAATAACGCTCTTGTACCCTGACGCCGTCGCTTACTCGCCTACCCCCTTCCCCCTCTCAACCAAGCGACGGCGTCCCCTTCTTTTGAGGCGATTTCCGGGCGCAATGACTGCGGGGGCCCGCCACGCGGGCCACTTCCCTTCCTTCCCTGGAAGGTCTCTCCAGTTCCGCCGTCTTCCCATACCCGTAATCCCCAGCAGTTTTATGGGGCTCAACACCGGAATTGTGTACAATTCACCGGTCTGGTGAATGCCTTGCTTGCAAGGGTCAAAGACCGTCATCAAAAACAATACGAGGCCGATATGCAGCGCAATTTGGAAAAACGCCCGCGCAGTGATGAGGAAATCGTCAAGGATGCAGGGCTTGTGCTTGATTTTGACGAAATCGCGCGCAAGGGCTCCATGTCCCGCGAAGAGATTTCCATCGCCAAGTGGTACGGTATCTACCATTCCCGGCAGGCGGGCAACCACATGGCGCGTGTGGTCATCCCCGGTGGAGTGATAAGTTCGGTGCAGGCGCGGGCGCTGGCACGGCTTTCCGCGCGCTTCTCGCCCGGCCGGCTCTCGTTCACCACCCGCCAGTCCGCGCAGTTTCACGCCGTTCAGCTCAAGGATTTGCCGCTCCTCCTGCGGGCCATTCAAGCCGAGGGCATGACCACCTTTCACGGCTGCGGGGATGTGACGCGCAATGTCGCGGCGTGTCCCTGGGCTGCAATCTGTCCCCACCGCCGGCTGGACGTGCTGCCGTATGCGCAGGCCACCGCGGAAGCCCTGTCCGCGGACCGCAGCCTCGACAACCTGCCGCGCAAATTCAAGATCACCTATTCGGGCTGCACGGGCGCCTGCGGCCAGCCCTATATAAACTGTGTCGGACTGGTGGCCGTGGCGCGCACCGGTGCGGACGGCACGCGCGAGGCCGGGTTCCGCGTCAACATCGGCGGCGGCTTGGGCTGGAAGCCCTTTGTGGCGCAGACCCTCTATTCGTTTGTTCCGCCGGAACACGCCGTCAACCTGTGCCGGGCCGCGGGCATGCTGCTGCGCGACCATGGCGATCGTCAGGTCCGCATGTATGCGCGCCTCAAGTTCGTGCTGCACCGGCTCGGGATGGACCGTTGCCGCACCATCGTGGAAGATAATCTGGACCGGCTGGGTGTCGATCGAAGTCGTTTCGACACGCAACCCTTCAAGGACTGCGACGCAGCCGTGCCGGAACGGCCCATGGTGGAAGCGGAACCGGTCGGCACGGATGGTCTTGCGGTTCAGCGCATCATGATTCCCAAGGGTGAACTGAGTTCGGCCGCGCTCGCACGCATCGCGGAGCTTGCGGACATCTACGGTGACAAGCACGTCTACAGCACCAACCGACAGAATCTGGAACTGCACGGCGTGCATCCCGAACGTTTGACCGCGCTGCGCGGCGACATTGAAGCGCTCGGCTTTCTCACGAACGGCTTCCACGGGCTGCAGGACGTGGTTACCTGCGTCGGCACGACCTATTGCCCACTGGCGGTCTCCGGCACGCACAATCTCTTCGACCGGCTTCAAGACATCGTTCACGCCGAGAAATACGCCCCCATCCGGGGCCGGGCCCTGATTAACATCTCGGGATGTCCCAACTCCTGTTCCCAATACATCATCGCCGACATTGGGTTCCGCGGATTGCGCATTCGTGAAGAGCAGGGTTCGGCAGAGGGGTATCAAGTCATCATCGGCGGCACGGAAGACTGTTTTGGCCAGGTGCTTGGCGAATACAAAACGGACGATTGCCTGCGGGTGGTGGAAACCGTGCTGGACACTTTCCTGGCGGCACACACGGAAGAAACGCTTGCCGCCCACGCGCGGCGCGTGGGTCTCGCGCCGTACCTTGCGGCCGTGGCGACGTTGGGTATCGCCTATCACACGGCAGTCAATCCGTTGGAACTGTCGGTGGTCACCGGCATCGGCGAAACCGCGCTGGACCTGAAAACGGTGGCCCGCGATATCCCCTGCCAGGAGGCATGCCCGGCAAAGACCCGCGTCCCCGAGTACATTCGCCATATCGCCCACGGCGATCTTGATGCCGCCCATCTTATCAACCAGGAAGACAACGTGCTTCCCGGCGTGCTGGGACGCGTCTGCACCCATCCCTGCGAGGACCGGTGCCGTTACCTGTGGACCAGCACGCGCGGAGCCGTGCGCATCTGCCAATTGAAACGC
This sequence comes from Candidatus Hydrogenedentota bacterium, assembly GCA_903822375.1. Lineage (GTDB taxonomy): Bacteria > Hydrogenedentota > Hydrogenedentia > Hydrogenedentales > CAITNO01 > CAITNO01. The sequence continues at coordinate 7,648 of CAIJOU010000755.1, read as the reverse complement.
TCCGCCGCAGACGGGAAAAGCGCGGCGAGCAAACCCCTTCCTCCATGGTTCGGGGAGACGGGCAAACGCGTCGCAATCGTCGGCGGCGGTCCGGCAGGCCTGGCAGCCGCACGGGAACTCAAGCGCTTCGGGCATAGAGTGACCGTCTTTGAACGCGGCGATACCCTCGGCGGACAGATGCGCGCCATTCCGGCCTTTCGCCTTCCCACCGGCGTTGTGGACGAGGACATCGCCGCCATCACCGACAGCGGCATCGAGATTCGTCTGGGAGAATGCATCACCTCCGCGCGGGTCGGCGACCTTCAGCATGAATTCGACGCGGTGCTTGTGGCCACAGGCGCCAACCGCCCCGTGACGCTGCGCCTCGACGGCATCCCCGCAGGCATGGGACAAGAGGGTCTCGACTTCATGATGCGGTACAACGCGGACGCGGCTCCCGCCGTGGTTCCGGACGTTGTGGTTATCGGCGGCGGCTTCACGGCCGTGGACTGCGCACGCGCGGCGCGGCGGCTGGTCGGCGCGAACGGCAGTGTGACGATCATGTACCGTCGGGGCGAGGCCCAGATGGCCGCAAGCCAGGAGGAACTGCGCGAACTGCGCGAGGAGCACATTCGCGTGGAAACGCTGGTCACTCCGCTTGCCGCAACAACGGAGCATGGCGAACTGGTCGGCCTGCGTTTTCAGCGCAACCTCTTGGGTGAGCCGGACAGCAGCGGCAAACCCCGCTTCACGGCCATTCCCGAAAGCGAGTTCGACGTGCCCTGCCGCACGGTCATCTTCGCCATCGGTCAGACGCCCGAACGTGACCTGCTGCCCGCCGGAACCACCTTTGCGGAGACCGGCAATGGCACCAGTCACGCGAAACTGTTTGTGGCCGGGGATTTTGCCTCGGGCAGCGGTGACATTATTCACTCGGTGGCCGACGGAAAAGCCGCTGCGCTCAGAATGGACAGCTTCCTCATGGGCGACCAGCGCCGCAAGACCGTCGTGCAGGTGGCAGAGGCGCCGCTCACGGGACGCACCCGCGACCACGACCTGGTGTACCCGCCGGAGATGCCGGTGATTCCGCCGGACACGAGAAACGGCACCGCGGAGGTGGAGCCGGGCTTCACGCCGGAGGGCTGTGACACCCATGCATGGCGCTGCTACCTGTGCAACCACAAGTTCGAGATTGACCAGGACAAGTGCATCCATTGCGACTGGTGCATCCGTGTTTCACCGCGCGACTGCATCCGCCGCCTCGGCAGCCTGGAACGCGACGCGGACGGCGCCCCCTGCGCATGGCAGGAGACGCCCGCCTCTTCACCCGCCGAGGCCACCTACATTTACATCGACAGCGACAACTGCATCCGCTGCGGCAACTGCATCAACATCTGCCCGGTGGGCGCGATTTCACTGCGAACGGTGGACCGCACCGAGTCTTCCTGCGGTGAGTGCAAGCAGGTCTGAGCCAAGAAAGAGGTCCCCGCATTTGTTCCCATTCCTCCCATTCCTCCCATAGTTCCCACTCCTTGCCGCCAACCGCGGGAAGCGCATTCGACTCCACCCCCGCTTTCTGTCTATAGTGGGCTCTTGCTGAAAATCAACAGGAGACCACGCATGACGCTCATGCTTGCGGTTGTCGCTGTAATGGAGATTGGAATGATGAACGACGAGTATCCCGAGCGCTATCTGTTCAATCCGCAAGTGTTCCAGGCGCAGGAGGGTTGCTCCTGGCAGGCGCCCGATTCCGGGCTCCGGATGAACGCGCACTATATTGCAGCGCCCGTGGAGGGTGAAGACCGGGACGCGTGGCTGGCGAGACTGAAGCAGTACCGCGATCAGGTGCGCTCCGGCGATGTGGAGCAGTATGTTGCCCTGCACTATGACGGCGTGCGTGCCTGGATTCGCACGGCCCCGCCCGTGGCAACGCTGTTGAAACTGAAGGCCGGCGACCGCATTCACGTCACCATGTCGGCCCGCTGGCATGAGGGCAACAACATTCTGTGCACCGCTTTCGACTACACCGCGCCGGACCCGGGAACCTGGCAGGGGTGGAGCAAAGTGGTGGACACGCTGGGGGTGCCCAAGGACGGCCAGTGGCACGATGTGGACACCGAATACGAGGTGCCGAAAGACGCGCCCGAAGGCGCGCTCATCCGTCCCATATTCGGCATGGACGGCACGGAGGACAAGACACCTGGCAGGGTGGACGTGCGCGCCATCACCATAGGCCTCGACGGCCTCGACCGCATGATGGCGCTCAGCCGCTACCTGCGGGCTGTGGTGAAGCCCGGTGTGCAACGCTGCCTCTATGACCGCGCCGACCTGAAATGGGCCGCCTCCGCGTTCGCGGGCCACTTCACATTCATGTGGGACCGCTCGTTCTATGACCCGGACAAGGGTTACACGATTGACGCGTTCCTCGCCGACGGCAAGACCGCCTTCGGCGGGTACGACACGGTGGTGCTATGGCAGGCCTATCCGCGCATCGGTGCGGACCCGCGCAATCAGTTCGACTTCTACCGCGACATGCCCGGCGGCCTCGATGGGCTGCGCGGTGTGGTTGGGCAACTCCACGAGAACGGCGTAAAAGCCTTCATCGCCTACAATCCCTGGGACACGGGCACGCGACGCGAGGGCAGGCGCGATGAGGTGGCGCTGGCGGAAATCGTGAAAGCAATCGACGCGGACGGCGTCTATCTGGACACGCTCGGCGAGACCTCGCCGACCATGCGGCACGTGCTGGATGATGCGAGGCCCGGCGTGGTCATCGGCACCGAACTGCATCCGCCGGTGGAACAGTTGAGCCTGTGCAGCACCTCCTGGGCGCAATGGCTTACGGACCCCATTCCGCCGGGAATGCTCCATCTTAAATGGATCGAACCGCGCCACATGCAGCAGCAGATAAAGCGCTGGGATATCGGCCATGCCGGTGAAATTGAGACAGCCTTCTTCAACGGGTCGGGCATGGTGGTTTGGGAAAACGTCTTCGCAGCGCACAACCCGTGGGACCCGCAAAGCCGGAGCCTGTGGAAACGCGCCGTGCCCATCCTGCGCGCCTTCGCCCCCGAATTCACGAGTGACGCATGGGACCCCTTCGTGCCGACCGTTCAGAAAGGCCTGTACGCCCACCGTTGGCCGGGCAAGGATTTGGAACTTTACACGCTGCTCAACACCGGTCCGGCGCTGAGCGGCGCCGACCTGCTCGTGTGCGACCCGCCCGCAGGCGCAGCGGCCGACGAACTGCGTGTGGTCGATTTGTGGAACCGAAAAGCGGCACACTTCGAGGTGATTCCCTCCGGAAAGGTGCTGGTGCACGGCGACATGGAACGGCTGGGATGCTTCGCCGTCCTGCGCGGCGCCGAGAGCCGCACCGATACGCTGCTGGCAGCCCCGCTGCCGACCGCGAACAGTGATACGCGCGGTGCCCAGAGCGTCGTCGACGCCAAACCTGTCGTGCGCACCGCCCTTGCGGCGGCGCCGCCGCAGGGCATGGTGGCCGTGCCCGGCGGGGCGGGGCGGATGAAACTTACGCATCAGCGGCGCGAATGCGGCTGCTATCCCGACCCCGGAACGCCCGAAAACAAATGGCATGAGTTTCTATGGGGCTCGCCCCACGACGGCACGGTCTCGCACGATTATATTGTCGATGTGAAGCCCTTCTTCATGGACGAGGCCCAGGTGACCAACGCTGAGTTCAAGGCCTTTCTGGACGCCACGGGCTACGCGCCGAAACACCCGGAGAACTTCCTCAAGCACTGGCCCGACGGCAAGATGCCCGAAGCGCTGGCGGACCACCCCGTCGTGTATGTGGATCTTGACGACGCGCGGGCGTATGCGGCGTGGTGCAGCAAGCGGCTGCCCATGGAGCCGGAATGGCAGGCGGCCGCACAGGGCGGTGACGGCCGTGAATGGCCCTGGGGAAAGCTGTTCGAGCCCGCGAAGTGTAATCCCGGCGGCGGCACGTTGCCGGTTCGCGCACTGCCCGAGGGACGCAGCCCGGTGGGCTTTTACCAGATGAGCGGCAATGTATGGGAGTGGACCGAAAGCGAGCGCGACGATGGCCACACCCGCTTCTGCATCCTGCGCGGCGGCAGTTGGTTTAAGGCCGAAGGCAGCGGCTGGTACGTGCCCAGTGGCCCGCAGCCATGCACAAGCCATGCCAAATTCCTGCTGCTGTGGCCGGGCTTGGACCGCTGTTCCACAATCGGATTCCGGTGCGTGAGAGACCGCTCATAAGGACAAGACATCTGCCCCGGCCATACAGGAGAAAGACATCCATGGCAATCGAACAACCCCGCCCGGTGTTTCGGTCTGCATTCGCAATTGCGGTCATCGCCGCCGGGGGGTGGTGGGGCCTGGCCCACGCCGACCCGTCCCCCGACTTCGCCGTCACTCCGGGCATGCCGGTCAGCATGCCCGGCACGACCCGGGTGCACAAGACCGCACTTCAAGAAATCGCCATGGCGTTCCCGAACACTGCCCCGGATGCACTGCATGTCTCCGCCGAGGACAAAGCGCAGGCGGGCGGACTGTTCGTGGCTTTGCTCGGTGAATCCGCTTCCGCACAAACGTTGGCACGCAACGGTCTGATTGACCTGCACAATGCGTCGGCGGATGCCGACGCCTTCGAGGTGCTTCTGCACGACGACGTGCTGTATCTGCTGGGCAACACCCCCCGCGGCATGCTGCAGGCCGTGTATGAGTTTCAGGAAATGGCGCGGGAGGGCACGCCGCTCGCCGCCGACACGCACCGGCGCGGGACCTTCCAGATCAGTCAGCGCGTCTTTCACCAGCGCTTTGACGGGTGGCCGGGAGAGCCGGCGGATATCCGCTACATAAGCCATCTCGGCGCGAGCCACTGCCTGCTGACCCACGATTGGAGCGGCGACCTCCGTCACCTGCAGGCCTACGTGACCAGCCCCGTCTTCGCCGACGCCATCAACCCCACCGAGGTGAAGAAGAACGCCGATGCTTTGCGCCGCATGATCGACACCTGCCTTGACTACGCCATCGAACCGGCGTTGTGGATTACCGAACTGCCCTGCCAGGGCGGGCCCTGGATGCCCGAGTCGGCCCGTCAGCAGTTCCTGACCCGTTTCCCCGAAGAGGTGCTCAGCGATTGCGGTACCTACCAGGGCAAAGTGCTTTGTTTCGGGCACCCGAAAGTGCAGGAATTCTACAAGGACCTTCTGGTTCGGTTTTTCGGGCAGTTCCCCGAGGTCTCGACGCTGTATCTTTTTGGGATGGATTCGGGCGGCGAGTTCTGCGACCCGGACCGGTGCCCGCGCTGCAGTGGCAAGAGCAAATTCGAACAGCGGGACCGGTTAATCCGTTTCCTGGTGGAGGAGGGGCAAAAGGCGCGGCCCGGCCTGTGCGTGCTCACCACGGGATGGGGATGGTCCGGAGACACCGACCAGTTCCTGGCGCGCCAGAAGGAATTGCCCGCGGCCAGCGGCCTCTATCTTGCGGCCGAAACGGACGGCTGGCAAGCGGAACGCCAGCGGCACGATTTGCTGGTACAGGCGCGGGCGGTGTGCCGGGAACGGGGCCAAACCTTCATCGGCTATGATGACCTGCACTGGGGCGATGACACCGTCCACGAATTGAATGACATCCAGGATTACCCCATGGGCGTGGGTGCGAAGATTCGCCGCTGGCACGAGCTGGAGGTGGACGGCGTCTTTGATCACTGGGGCGGGTTCAACCGGGACATCTCCTGCAACTCGCCCGCCTGCCGTGCCTTCTTCCTCAATCCCCTTCAGGACCCCGAAACGGTCTGCAGGGACATTGCCGTGAAGCAGTTTGGGGAAGCGGCGGGTTTACCGGCGTTTCAGGCCTGGCAGGCGCTCGAACGCGCGCACGCCATTCTTTCAAATGCCTGCTCCTGGGCACCGACACAGTGGCCGGGCTGGTATCCGGGGCGTAACTGCGCGCCGGTGTCGGAGGATTTTGCGAAGTCCGGCATTCATGGCGGAGAACCGCCAAGAACCGCCGGGGCGGTCATCTACAATCCTCCCGATTTGCAGGACCGGCTTCAACGGGTCGGCGACGCATGGCGCACGGCATTTCCACACTACCAGAAGGCGGTTGACTGCATGCGCGAAGCGGAGGCGAAAGCGGATGACAGTCCGGTATTCTACAGCTTCTGGTGGTCCGGCGGGGGGAACACCCCCACGCGGCGGGAACACCTTCGGCGGGAGGGCATCTATTTGGAGTCCATGGCTTTGGTGGGCCGCGAAATCGGAATCCATTTCAGTCTCAATGCCCTGTTTGAAAGGCTCCAACGCGATCCCGACGCCTACAAACAGCAGGCGGGCGACCTGTTGCACGAGGACATGCAGGCATGCAGCGCCGCCGCCGACCTGTTTGAACGGCTGAAGGCCCAGGGGGACGACAAGCAGGCCGGACGCGACTGGGCAAAGCAGTACCGCGTGAAAGCGGAGCGCATCAAGGCGTACTTGGCCGGAGAGAAATAGGGCACGCAAGCCAAGGGCTTACTCCCCCAAGTCAACAAACAAAAACGCCTTCCGGCCGGAGCCGGAAGGCGTTGTCAGCGTCAGTGGAGATGCCGGTAGGGGGCGACCGACATCCCCGGTGAGGTGCGTTGCTCTGAGGGGGATCAGAGCGTCACAGAGGAAAAACGTATGAGTTCGAAAAGTGGGGATGCCGGTAGGGGGCGACCAGCATCCCCGGTGAGGTGCGTTGCTCTGAGGGGGATCAGAGCGTCACAGAGGAAAAAAACGTATGAGTTCGAAAAGTGGGGATGCCGGTAGGGGGCGACCGGCATCCCCGGTGAGGTGCGTTGCTCTGAGGGGGATCAGAGCGTCACAGAGGAAAAACCATATTAGTTCAGGGAGATGCCGGTAGGGGGCGACCGGCATCTCGGGGTGAGGTGCTCCCCTGGCGGGCACCAGGGGCTTGCAGAGGATTAGGCATCCTCTTCTGGGGGCAAAAATCTAACGGGATACCCGCGAACGCAGAAACCACGCCCCTCCCACCAATGCCAGCACTACTGCCACTGCGAGTCCGGGTAGCATCCAGCCGCCTGCGGCAACGCTTTCACGTTGTTCGCCGCCGGGCCGATTGGTTTCCGCGGTATTATTGTTTTTTACGGTGTCTGACGCTTCAATTTTCAAAGAACTGGAAGTCTGCATATCTGTCGCACGGGCAGTTTGCCCGTCTTGCTTCGCTGTAACCGCCGAGGTTCTCTTTCCCATGCCGAGCCCGCTTTCAGCCGGCACTTCGCCCAGCCGACTCCGCTCGTCTGCCGCTTTGGCCGCCGCCGCAACCACATCGGGTGCCGCACCATCGGCTTTATCGCCGTTGGGCGCCGTTTCCGCTTTTGCAGGAGGCGCATCTTTCGACGCTGCCGGTGCCGCCGCAACCGTATCGCCCGTTTCCGCCATGGCCACCTGCGGGTTGCCCCGGGGTTTGGCACTTGCGGTCTCGCCTGCGGTTGGCGTTGCGGGCTTTTCGGGCTTTCCAGCATCCGGTTTGGTGTCGTGATTGTCCGAAGGTTTTTCCTCCTTCGGAGGCACCGTCACCGCCGCCGTGCCACCCTCGGCGGGCAATTCCACGCCTTCCCAAGTGGAAAGGGTGGTGTCGCCAACAGAGAGATTGCTTTCTCTCTGGGAGGAAGAGCCCACGCGCTCCAGCACAATGC
>CAIJOU010000754.1 GCA_903822375.1 Candidatus Hydrogenedentota bacterium | reverse complement strand
CGCCCGCCTGCGGCGGAGCCGCCCCCCTCCAGGGGGGATCTGCGACAGCCCGCTTTCGGGTCATGCATATGGCCCCATTCTCGTAGTTTCCGGGCGAACCAACAACTCATGATGTCTGGATTCTAACTCCTCTGGTTGCGGCTCCGTTGTCCCATGCCGGTCTAATCGATGGTGGAGCCAACATCAAGGCCAAAGCACTCACCCCCATGGTAGACCTACCGCCCCGGCCCGTCAACTGCCGGGCGTCTTCTATGGAGTGCGTGCGGCCATGCCGCCGCTATTCTTCGCCGGGGCCATGCCACGGCGTTGTGGCACGGGCGGCCCCCCCCCCGGTGTGCCGGATTATCATCACAAGCCAGAACGCAGGCAAGTTGCCCAGCATGTCGACCCTTATCCGACCAATGGGAACAGGCGCGAATTTTGGAGTGCGGCGGCAACGACGCCGCTTTGGCTGATATCGCGCGAAAGGCTAGCCAAAGCGGTGTCGCCGCTGCGCTCTGCCACCGCACTCCCAAAAGCGACTGCTTCTGCACCCGCCAATCGGCTAAAGTATTACGAGTTCAAAGAATCCTATGTGGATTGAGCGTCGCTCTCAGGCATTACTCTGCCGCAACCAGGACAGGTAACCGTCTGCGTTGACTCATGCGGACGCCTGCCGCAACAGTGGCAGACGTTCTCGTCGCACGATTTTTCGCTCCATTTCGCGTCGTAGCCGAAGAAAGACGGAACCTCAAAGTCGAAGCTGTACCAAGCGGGGTCTATTTCGACCGTCCTGCCCGTCTTGCGGGACTCCAGCGCTGCAATCGCCGTGATGGCGGCGGTAAAGCCGACCATCTGGTTGTTAAGCGGGACGCCTCCGCTGGCAATGCAGTCTGTAAAGGCTTGAAACTGGTAGGCATCGGGGACAAGCAGGTCAGTGCAGTTTCGCAGCAGCGTGCTCTTTCTCAAATCGGGTACGGCTGCCCTCATGCAATCCCTGGTATCGTCCGTGGAGGCAGAGGCAGTGGAAGGGTTCGTCTTAAGGAGTTCTTCTAAGGGCAATGCCCGCGCTGCCGCTTTCTCTGCCTGTTCCTCAAACGAGGCGAAGGACTCTTGGTAGTACCTGCACACGTCCTCCGTCATTCTGAGAGAGCCTCGGTCTCCCTGAATGAATTCACTGCGGCGGAGATGTTCGCCGCTCAGGATGCTGGTGTACACGAAGCGCACCGTGTACGGCATGTTGGCCGAGGCGTCGTCCATCAACGTCGTGCGCGGTTTTATTCGGATGAATCCGGGTGAATTGGGCTTTATGTCGTACTCGGAGACAATTACGATGTTGTCGTCACCGGTGCGTCCGTCACGCCAATAGTCCAGACCACCATGTGCACAAACCCGGGAAGGCACTGCCCGCAGGAACCAGTTGGCCACATCGGTCTGGTGCGTGGCGAGTTCAGTGTACAGACCACCGGACGATTCATTGAAGAGTCGCCAATTGAAGTGTTTCTGTAGATCGGTAATGTACTTCTTTTCTTCTTCATTCAAATCGTGCTCTACTGGAACCGGGCCGCGCCACTGCATATTGCGGTGCCACTGCGCGGAAATGTGCGTGATGCGGCCCAGCTTGCCCTGGTCATAAACCATCGACTGGGCCAGGTTGTATTTTGGGTTATAGCGGCGCTGATGCCCCACCTGCACCCATCGCTTCAATTCATGGCACTTGGTAATCAGCGCACGGCCTTCCTCGACCGAACGCACCAGCGTCTTCTCACAGAAGACAAATTTCCCCGCCTCTAGAGCATCCATGGTAATCTCAAAATGGGTCTTAGGAGGGGTTGAAATGACCACGGCATCCACGTCTGGATTTGACAGCAGTTCGCAATAGTCGTAGGAAAGCTTCGGCGCTTCCGTAGCCATGGCCGCGTCAATCTGCCCCTGCGTCGGGCTGGTGCCTATCGGCAGATACTGCTTCGTGTTCGACATACGTACAAGATTGATGGCGTTGTCTTGGTTCCGCTTGTACACGTCGGCAAGGGCAACAATTTGAATGTCGGGGTTGTGGGTCAGTCCCTCGTGGACATGGAACATGCCCTGTCCCCCAACGCCGATGCAGCCCACGCGCACTTTGCTGTTCTGCGCGTAGGAAAAGGCCGATGCGCCTTCTGCAATCATGAAAGCCGTTGCGGCCCCTGTCGTTTTCAGGAAGCCTCGCCGGTCCAGCGTGCTGTCCATTCCGCGTTCCTCCACGATTGTTACGCGACATCGTCCCGGTCCATCTTAATACTTCGTCCCGCACGGCAGTCAACTGGCCGTCACGGTCCTGCCTTCGCCTTCGGGCGCGGGGGGTGGGGCGGCGCTCTGCTGCTTGTTGTTCCTGCCCCAGGACGAATCGTATTCGCAATGCGAGGGGACCTCGAAATCGAAGGTGTACCACGCCGGATCAATTTGCACGACCCGGCCCGCGCGCAGCGCCTCGATGGCGGCCAGTGCGGTAATCGCCGTCGTGTAGCCGACCATCTGGTTGTTGAGCGGCACGCCGCCGTTGCGGATGCATTCCACAAACGCCTCAAACTGGTAGCTGTCCGGGGACTTCAGGACGTTGTCCTGGAGCATCTCAATGCCTTCGAGTGAGGCCTTATCGCCAAATTCCTTCCTGGTATTCCCACTCGTGGTCTTCTTCGCCAGTTCCTCGGCCGTCAGTTCCTTCACGGGTGCGGCGTCCGGCGTGCCTCCCTCGGCCGCGCGGCGCTTGGCCTCTTCCTCGGCTTTCTTCCTGGCTTTCTCCTCGGCGACGACCCACTGTTCCGGGAAATAGCGGCAGACCCCCTCGGTGAACTCCATGGAACCGTAGTCACCCTGGATCAGTTCCGCGCAGCCTCGCTTGCCGCAGCTCAGAATGCTGCTGTAAAGAAACCGCACGGTGTAGTTTCGGTTCGCCGAGGTTTCGTCCATCAGCGTCGTGCGCGGTTTCATTGCGTGAAAGCCGGGCATGCTGCGCTTGATGTCGTACTCGTACATGATGCCGATGTTGTCCGCCGCGGTGCGCCCATCGCGCCAATAGTCCAGCCCGGCCATGGCCGTCACGCGTGACGGAACCGCCTTGAGGAACCAGTTGGCCACGTCGGTCTGGTGCGTGGCCAGCTCGGTGAACAACCCGCCGGACAGGTCGTCGTACAGGCGCCAGTTGAGATGCTTCTCCAAGTCGGTGATGTACTTCTTTTCCTCGTCGTTCAGTGCGTATTCTTTGGGCACGGGACGGCGCCACTGCTGGTTGCGGTGCCATTGCGCAGTGATGTGCGTGATGCGGCCGATCAGGTCGCTCTCATGGGCCATCCACATGCCGAGATTGTATTTCGGGTTGTAACGGCGCTGGTGCCCCACCTGCACCCAGCGGCCCTTCTCGTGGCACTTGGTGATCAGCGCGCGGCCCTCTTCCACGGAACGCACAAGCGTCTTTTCGCAGAACACATACTTGCCCGCGTCCAGTGCGGCCATGGATATCTCCGCGTGCGTGTTGAGCGGAGACGAAATCACCACGGCGTCCACGTCCGGATTCGCCAGCAACTCGCGGTAATCATAATAGGCTGCCACATCGGGCGTGGCCATGGCCGCCTGAATCTGCTCCTCCGTCGGGTCCGCGCCGGGTACAAGGATGATCTTCGCGTTCGACAGCCGGGCCAGCAGCACCGCGGCTTGCTGGTTGGGCCGGTACACATCGGCAATGGCGGAGATCTGGATGTCCGGGTTGTTGGCCAGGCCGTCGCTGATATGGAACGAGCCCTGGCCACCGACACCGATGCAGCCCACGCGCACCTTGCTGTTCTGCGCATACGAAAATACCGATGCGCCCTCCGCAAT
>CAIJOU010000753.1 GCA_903822375.1 Candidatus Hydrogenedentota bacterium | reverse complement strand
CTGCGCTGTTAGGCCCAAAGATAAGGGTTATCGGGGCCAGCGGGATCGGACCCGAATTTTCAAAGCACTTAAAGTTCTCTAAATGGATGGCTTTCAGCATTTGTCTCGCCTTATCTTTGGGAATCGCTATACACCAAATGTCGGGCAATGTTGAAGCAAGAGATCCTTTAGCTGCCTGAGCTCTTCACTTCTATCTAACTGGGGGAGCGTATCTCTCCCTTCGGGAAGAAGGGTCCGGACCAGTCCATTGGGGATGCATTCGGGGTGCCTGACGGTGAACCATGAGATAAGCACAATCATGTGATCCGTGACCTTATCAAGGCTGTTGTAGTAAAGGCATGCATAAAACAGGAGACTGTCGTTCTTCATTTCATCAAACGTAAGAGTGGCTTCTGGGTCTGTGTCTGCATGCTTCATATAGTTCCACGCTTCGTTAAATGCCTGCCAGAAGTCTTTCTCCATGCCTGGCTTAATGAATCCCTTGAACTTCTTGTGAGTAACGTTGTCCTCTGACTTTTCGGCCAAATCGCTTAGTATTCTGAACGCAGCAGACGCCAAGGTGTGTACTGCAACAGGTTCACTTGCGCCCAAGAGCCGGATCGCACAATCAATCTGTTGTCTTGCAACACCTACTTTGTCAAGGCTTATCATTGCCATCCGTGACTTCCTTTTCAAGCACGCCCTTTTGCCTTCCTCTGCGATACTCCCATTTATTCCCACCTCTGCATAACGGCAATAGGTTTTGCCAGTGTAATCGTAGGGACAACCCCGTTCAACTCGTAAGTCGGCTCTTGGCCCGGCCCGTGACACTTGCGATTAGTCTTGCCTTGCTCCCGTAATAATCAGGGCATTGGTTCGCTGTCCCCGCCTGTTCGCCCCCTTCGGGGACGTGGCACTGGTTCGACATTTACCCCGGGTTTCGCTTCGCTACACCCGGGGCTATTGTTGTACGGCCCCTCCGGGGCCACGGCGGACAGAACGGGGCTTTGGGTTGCCTGTATGTTACGCGCAGTTAAAGATTCACTTCGTTCGCAATGACTGTGTGTTTTGCATTCGATGCAATAGTACCGGTCCCATCATTCCCCCGCCGCGCGATTCGCGCTCGAAGACGAGCGCGCGCTCGTGGTAGGGACTGGGCCAACCGGGGCCTTTCTTTTCTGACCACAACGCTTTGACGCGCTCGGAAGTGAGTTCGTTGGCAAGCGTGTTGGCCACGCGAATTATGATCTCGTGTTTGCCTGCGGCGCTGGACGGAAGGGTGATGCACCAGGGCGGCCAGAGCATCTGGCCGACGGGCTTGCCGTCGAGCAGCACGGTGGCGGCGTACTCAATCTTGCCGCATTCGAGTTGCAGCGGAACGTCGGCCCAGGCTTCGGGCAGGTCGACGGTGGCGCGATAATCCACTTCGCCCGAGTAGTCCGCGCCGAGCCAGTCCGCCCAATGCATTGCCTTGGCAAAGGGAACGGATTCTTGGGTAGGCGTGACCGTTTCAAAATCGTGTTCACCGACGATGAAGTGTCGGCGCGGCACGGCGGTAATTTGTGTGTCGAGGGCTATAGTTTCTCCGGTGGGTTCCATGACCGGCGCCGCGTCCAGCGTCTGGGCTGTCAGGAAGAACGCGCGGCTCTCGCCAGGCCCGAGATGCAGCGGCAGATGTTTGTCCTGAATGGGACAGCGCGCAACAGTTCCAGTTTGCGGGTCGAGCAGATAGCCATAGGGCGCATCCACAGCGAGCGTTCCCGTGTAGTCTTCTCCGCCCTCATTAAACAGCGCCGCGATTTCCCCGATCTCGGTGGTACGTGCTGTAACGCGGACCGTGCTTGCGGGCGGGTCGATACGCAGCGTCGGCGTGACCTG
>CAIJOU010000752.1 GCA_903822375.1 Candidatus Hydrogenedentota bacterium | reverse complement strand
TGACCCCCAGGCTCACCCGGAAACCACGTAAATGTGACCATATTCACGGTCAGAAAGTGTGGTGCCTCAGGTCCCCCCCTGGCGGGGGGACCAAGAAGTCCGCGCGCCCAAGGATTTTTCTGAGCAGACAATCCGCCTCTCCGGCCTTTTGACACACGCGCGGACTTTCTGGGAGAATGCAATCTCGGCGGCAGCAAACGGAGCACAGGAGGTTATATGTCCACGAGCGACCCCAAGCAAGGCATGTTTGTCACGGCGGACGGCCGGAGCGTCCTGTTCACCTTCATTCTCGTCAGCAGCCTGTTTCTCCTCTGGGGATTCTGCAACGGCATGATTGACGTGATGGACAAGCATTTCCAAGACGTGCTGGGACTGACGAAGTCACAGTCGGCCAATGTCCAGTTCGCGCATTACCTGGGCTATTTCCTCATGGCGCTTCCGGCCGGGTGGCTGGCGCGGCGCTTTGGCTGGAAGGGCGGCATCATCGGCGGACTTCTGCTGGTGGGGGCGGGGGGATTCTGGTTCCTGCCCGCAACGGGACTTCAGGCCGCAGCCGACGCCGGCACGGTGTCCAAGAGCGTCGCGTTTGCAGGCTACCTGATCGGCGTCTGCGCCATCGCGGGCGGCCTGACCTTCCTGGAGACCGTGGCCAATCCCTATACCACGGTGCTCGGACCGACGCGGTACGCGGCCACCCGCATCAACCTGGCACAGTCCTGCAACGGTGTCGGCTGGATCCTCGGGCCCTATGCGGGCGCGGCCTTCTTCTATTCGGACCACCCGAAAATCTATCTTCCTTACGTCTCGACAGCCGTGGTGGTCCTCGTTCTGGCGCTGGTGTTCAAGTTCGCCTACGTGCCCGAGATCAAGATGGAGGACGACTATCACATTGATGACAACGGCCAGGGGAAGGCGCATCTCCCGCTCTTGGGTCGGCCGCATTTCATCCTCGCCGTGCTGGCGCAGTTTCTCTACGTCGCCGCCCAGGCGGGCATCTTCAGTTTCTTCATCAACTGCATGACGGTCGACCGGATCACGGGCTTCACCATGGTACCCGCCATCCCGGAAGCGTGGAACAGCGGCATCCTGACGAGCCTCTTTGAAACCGGCAAGGATGGGCTCCTGCACATCAGCACCCAGGGCGCGGCCAAACTCGCCTCGGCGGCCTTTGTGTGCTTCCTGCTGGGCCGCATCAGCGGCGCCATGCTGCTCAAGGTGCTCTCCCCGCACAAAGTGCTGGGCTTCTACGGCACCGCCAATGTCATCGCCTGCGTGCTGGTGTTCTGCAATCTGGGGTGGATCTCCGCCGCCAGCGTTTTCGCCAGCTACTTCTTCATGTCCATTATGTTCCCGACCATCTTCGCCCTGGGCATCTTCGGCCTGGGTGACAAGACCAAGAAAGCCTCCGCGTTCCTCGTTATGGCCATCATGGGCGGCGCGCTGCTGCCCAAGCTCATGGGTTCCGTGGCGGACCATTACGACATGTCCAAGAGCTTCATCGTGCCCCTGTTCTGCTTCGTGTTCATCGCGTTCTACGGCTATTGTTGGCCCAAGTTCAGCGGCGTCAAGAGCATGCAGGGAATCGGCGCCACCCGCGCGCACTGAGAAACGCCACAGTGTCTTGCCCCCCCAAGGGGGCAAGCAAGGCCAAGGACCACGCTTGCACCCGTGTTCGCCCCCTGCGGGGACGTTGGCGGTACGGCCCGGTTACCCCGGGTTCCCTTTGGTCGCCCGGGGCTATTATTGTGCGGCCCCTCCGGGGCCAAGAAGGTGTGAACATGGGCGGCAGCCACTGAGACTGCCCCAGCGTCTTGCCCCCAACGGGGGCAGACAATAATAGCCACGGGTGGAGCGAAGCGGAACCCGTGGAAAAGGGTGCGAGATATCCCCGTCCCCGAAGGGGGCGAATAAGGCCAAGGATTACGCGTGCACCCCTGTTCGCCCCCTTCGGGGACGTTGCTGGTATGGCCCGGTTACCCCGGATTCCCTGCGGTCACCCGGGGCTACTATTGTGCGGCCCCTCCGGGGCCAAGAAGGTTGTTCCCACTCTGAAACGCGCTGTCGGAATGGGAGGTGCGTGCCCTGCCGCCCCAATTGAAGTTGGGGCAAAGGGAAGTCGGCTCAAGCCGGCCAACGCACATTCGGGCAACCAGGCGCTTTTGTCGGCACCGAAGGGTGCCGCCTGAATTCCCGCCAGCGAAACGTTCTCAATACCCGCCCGTCCGCCTAGGCCATCGGCAGCGCCACCGCCTTGGCAATCTCGCCGGACAGGTCGGCCGCGAAGCAGACTTCGTGCGTCAGAAACGCGTCCGCGACGTTGCAGTGCGACTCTTTGCCCGTTTGGATGCACTCGACCAGGTGGGCCACTTCGCCGGTAAAGGGGTGATGGGTCACGTCGCCGCTGTCGGGGAGGATGGTGGGCACGGTCGCCCAACTTGTCTGGCCCGGGTACTTGAGGGTTGAGTACACCTGGTTGTTGCGGATGGTGCCGTGTTCGCCCACGAGGTTGATGTTGAAGACGTAAGGCTGGCGGCAGGCGATGCCCGACGCGACCTTGCCGACGCGACCGTCTTCAAAGCGGCAGATGGTTACCGTCGTCGGCGGATATTCGTACTCGGCGAACTCGGGCCCGCGGATCTCGGTGGCGTACTGTGTTACCTCGACAATCTTGCCGCCCATGAACCAGCGCAGCGCGTCCATGGCGTGCACGCCGGCCGAAAGCAGCGAGCTGACGCCCACGTCCTTCTTCACGTTCCACCCGTACTGGGCATACCACGGGCCGATGCCGTGCCAGTAGTCCACCTCGCCGTAGTACACGCGGCCCACGGTGTTGTCGGCAAGCTCGGCGCGGATGAGGTCGAACAGCGGGTTCCACCGGAGCACGAAGCCCACCACCGATTTCACGCCGGCCGCCGCGACGGCGTCGCGGATGGCGCGCGCGTCCTCGACGTTGGTCGCCATCGCTTTTTCAAGCAGCATGTGCTTGCCGGCGCTGGCCGCGGCCACCGCGTGGGCCTTGTGGAAATTGGGCGGGGACGTGACGCTGACTATCTGGATGTCATCGCGCGCGACCAGCGCCTCGATGGTGTCCACGAATTCGCAGTCCAGTTGGTGCGCCGCCGCAAACGCCTTCGCCCGTTCCGGGTCGATGTCGCAGATGGCCCGCACCTCGGTGTGCGGGTTGGTGCGCCACGCGCGCAGATGTTCGCCCGCAACCCAGCCTGTGCCGATAATGCCCACACCCATCTTGCTCATGTCGGGTTCTCCTGTTCGGGGTTTTCGTCGAAAGAATCACCTGCGCCATTCTATCCATGGAGGCACGGCCCCGCAAGCAGAAAGCGGCCACCGGACTGGCGAAGTGCAACTTCGCGGGAAAGTGCGTTCCCCAGTACAACTTGGGAACGAGGGGGTAGAGTAGACGCGGCATCTTGCCGCGTTGCCTGCGCGCTTCGCGCGCAGATTGCGGAAAGAAAGAGGCTGGAAGCCTCTTCTACGCCGGAGCGACCCCTATGGGCGGCCCACCTTGGCCATCGCCGCCACGCCGAGGAGGCTGAGCGCCATGGTGAACAGATCGCCGGCCGTGGGCAAGGATTCGCTGCCGGTGCAGCCGCTGCAACCGGTACTAACCGGGGCCAGACCGGCTTCTTCACGGTCGATAACCCCGTCGAGGTTAGTGTCGTATGTGTCAAACTGTGCCTGGGTTACCAGGTTGTCGGCGGCATACAGTTCATCAAAGGTCACACGCTGGTCATTGTTGGTATCGGCAGCCTTAAAAATCTGTGCGATGTTCAAGTCAACAGGCGGCAGACCCGCTTCGGTCCGGTCAACGTAGCCGTTATGGTCGGTGTCGTACAGGTTGAACTGTTCTTGGGTGACCAGAAAGTTGTAGTTGTGCGCCTCCTGAAAGGTCACCCGTTGGTCATGGTTGACGTCTGCGGCCTCAAAGAGCTGCGCAACGTCGAACTTGGGCATGGGAGGAAGGCTGACAATCTCCTGAGTGCCGGGCACCGGCGACCGACCATCCCCCGCCCACGATGCCACAGCCACGCAGCAAAGCGCGCTCAAAACAGCAATGGTTCTCATCAAATATATCCTTCTCTTCCCCCTGTGGTCCAAGTCCCCGCATTCCCGCGAGCAGCATGAATTTCGGCGCAATCGGCGCCGGTGGCCAGGCGCAACTCTGGGCCCTGCACCGTAAGAGAATACCCTCCTGACCGGCTTTGTGTTACAGGAAGACCGGCACCGATGAACAGCACCGCGACCTTAACTCATGGTCTGCGCCCGTTTATCATCGGTTTGGGGTTTCATGCCTCGGAATGAATCCCGTGCCAAGGCATTCTACGGGAGTAACGGCATGGGTGCAAGAATTGCGGGGTCCGCTGCAAAGCCAGCGCCGCCCCGGACGGCAGATTTACAGGTTGGGAACGGCCTTGACGATTCCGCGCACTCGCCCGTTCTTCTGCGGGCATTTACCACGAGCGGACAGCCGGAGGCTGCCGTTCCGCATGCCCGCGCGGCGTCTCAGGGTCAATTCTCCACCCGGTACAAATCCGTCTTCGTGCGCAGGAACAGCGCCTTGTCCGCCACGGCGGGCGAGGCCATGAAGCCGCCGTCGAGCTTGTTTGCCGCGAGGACCTCATAGTCACGCCCGGCTTTGAGCACCGTCGTCTTGCCCTGATTGTTGCAGTAGTAGATGTGCCCGTCGGCATAGACGGGGGAGGTCACATAATTCCCGCCAATCTTTTCGCTCCACAGCTTGCTGCCTGTGGCCGCGTCCAGGCAGGTCGCAAGGCCGTCATTGCTGACCAGGTAGAGCAGGCCGTCCACCAGCAGCGGCGA
>CAIJOU010000751.1 GCA_903822375.1 Candidatus Hydrogenedentota bacterium | reverse complement strand
GTGGATGGCAAAGAGATGCTTTCCTGGCTTCAGCGGATTCCGTGGGGAAATCGGCTCGTACTCGGTGCTGTATCCGGTCACCCTTGCCGACCGCTTGCCGTCGATGTAGACCTCCGTGTCCTCGTCATGGAAGAGGCTGAGCTGGAGTTCCTCGTAGTTTCCTTCGGGTATGGTGAGTTCACCGCGCAGCCAGATGTCGGGCGTGGTCCATTCTGTCTTCACGTCAATGCCGGGCGTGCCTATGCTGCCGAAGGGGCCCGTGCCCTTCTTCCATTTTCCGTCCTTGAAGCGTGGCGCAGACCAGTCGTCGGCGGGCTTGTCGGTGGTGTAGCGCCATTCGGACGAGCCCAGCACTGTCACGGTCTTCATTTCCGGCGGTGCCGGCAGCGGCGCCCAAGGGCCGTTGGCCTTGGTCTTGTCCCGGGCGGCCCACTTCTTCCAGACCTCCGTGTCGTAGAGCATCTTCACGAAGATGCCGCCAATGACCGGGCGCGAGTGCATCATGGCCGTGTCCGGCTTGTCGGTGAAATAGAGGTCGGTCAGACCCACACGCTTTTCGGCCGCGTTGAAGAAGTCATAGATAGGGCTGGTGATGGCCTCAAAGTCTTCCTTGTTCCCCGTCAGGCAGGCCGTCCAGAAGGCCCAGTCGGTCTTGCTCCAGTAGGCTTGGCGCCCGCCTGGGGCCTTGTGCTTGCGACCGTCCAACGGCAGGCCAAAAGTGTCGATATTCTTGCGGTAGAAGGTCGTTTCCTTGCGCACCACCTCTTCGGGGAAGAGCTTCATGCCCAGGATCTTGTCCCACACCATGTTGTATTTCGAACTCCAGGTGCCGGGCTGGTCGAAGGCGAGACGGAAATGGTCGCCGTCATCGGCCACCTTCACCCACTCAAGCGCGTATTGCTTCGCCAGTTTCGTGAATTCCTCTCCGGTCGCCTGCTCGCCCGCCATGGCGGCCAGTTTGCCGTAGGCGCCCAACGCACAGATCGCCTTGACCGACAGGTTGGCGTTGTGCGCCAGATGGCCCGCAAAATCGTCGGTGCAGAGCTGGTTCTCCGGGTCGAAGCCCTTGTCTTTGAGATAGTTGGCCCACTTGGTCAGCGTGGGCCAGTACTTCATGGCAAAGTCTGCGTTGCCTTCGACCTGGGCCACCGCGGCCACCAGCAGCAGCATGTTGCCCGTCTCTTCGACCGGCATGCCGCCGTCGCTCTTGGCGCCGCCATAGACCTGCCCGTTGCCCTGCGGCCAGGTGCCCACATCGTGCGGGGCGTTGGGCCATTTCCAGCCCGGTGAACTGGCGTATTCCAGCACCGGGATCAGCATGGCCCGCGCCAGCGACGGGCTGATCAGCAACGGCAGCGGCGCCTGCGGGTAAAACACGTCCACCGTGCCCATGCAGCCGTTGCTGGTGTTTTCTTTGCAAAAGAAGAGCGGCTGGCCGTTGGCATCGGCTACCACCTTGCTCGCCGCCAGCGACTGCCGGTAGGCCAGCGCGCCAATCCAGGCATATTTCGGACCGCCTGCCTTCTCCAAGTCGGCCGTGAATTCCTTGTCGAACGCGTCACAGCGCGACTGCAACGCGCCGTATTCAGCCGCCGACTGCTTCAACAGTTCGCCAATCCCGGCACCGTCCTTTTTCCAATAAGCCTTCAGGGGTTCGCGGAAGAACTGGACCGAGTCGATGTCGTCATAGGCGAGCATGAGCCAGCGGGTGAGCGGCTGCGCGCCCACCTTGGCGGCGGCGAAGGAGACGGACAGTCTGGCCGCAGCCTTTTCCTCTTTCGGTTCCTTTCCGGAAAGCGCCTTGTCGTCCTCGGCCGAAAGGATTGCGAGTTTGGCCTGCTGCGACTTTGCCACGGCCACATACTGGTAACCCCAGTTGATGCGAACCTGGTCGCCCTTCATTTTCAGGACCGGTTGTTCCACCGAACCGGCCTTCATCGCCTCGATGTCGCCGAAGCCATCCGTGGAGCAGTTTACCCGTTCCGTGGCCGGATTGTTGACGGCCAGTTCGGCTCGGTTGTCGTAATAGAGGGCAACGTTGTGCTCCTTGCCGTCCGTGGCCGACACCTGCCAGGTCAGATAGGTTACAGGGCGGGACAGGACCATCAGGTCCTCCGCCAGCAGCGGCGTCATGAAGGACAGATTCACCGCCACGCCCGCTCCCTCAAAATGGTAGGTCACCACGCAGGGCATAACTGTCAGGCTGGTCTGGTCCAGCGCGGGCACCTCCTTGGGGGCGTCGCCCATCAACCGGTACCGTGCGCCGTCAATCGTGATGATGCTGGTCAGGCGCTGCTGCGCCCCCGTCCAATGGACGGTGGCGGCGTCGGTCAGTTTATCCGCCGGTGACCATATGCTGAAGAAAGGGTCCACGGCCACCAGTGGCACGGCGGGTGCCCGAAGCGGGACGGGTGAGGACTGTGCCCCCGCAGTTACAGCGACCACGCCAACAAGCAACACAGCAAGAGACAGCCCAAAACGCACATTCATGACGACATTCCTTTTCTTGTTCTCAATCCGCACGGTCCGCAAGCAGAACGCGGGTAGCCTAACAAATGGGAGCGGAGCCTGACCAATTGGATGCACGGGGCGCACCATGCCCTCATTTCGCGTGGGGCTTTTCCTGCGGCTTGGCAAGGTACGCGGCGCGGCCCTCCACCATCCATTTCCAGATTGCATCGTTCCACAGGCCGACCCGCTGCTTCTCCTTGTCCGTCTGTGCCAGCTTTTGCGCTTCGGCCATCAGCGTGCCCAGTTTCTTCATGCGCGGCTCCGTGCCCAGGCTGGTCCAGGCAACGTTCTTCCAGTCAATGGCGTTCTTCTTGTAGTAAGGCTTGGCGTAGTTCTTCGGGTTGGTGGCGATTTGCTCCAACTGGAGATAGAACGCCTTCATCGGCTTCGCGGCGGCGCCGAAATAGAGGCGGAAGAACTCGTCGATCATCGCGTCCACGTCCTGATCGGAGTCGTCCCAGATCCTCGTGATGATGTAGTTCTCCAGCATGTCCTGCTGGCCGCACATGAAGATGCCGCAGATGCCGTCCCTGATGAACATCCGTGCGGACTGCACGGAGTTGTGCACCATGATGTTTGGGAAGCAGTTGAACTTGTCGATCAGGGCGGGCTCCATGGGGTGGTGGTAGTAGTTCCAAAGATAAATGGGTGCCTTGGTCTTTTGGAGCCATTCGTGGTAGAGCTTCATGTCGTTCTCGCGCATCTCCTTGTGGATGGCGTACATGCAGGTGTGCAGGCAGGGTGCCATGGACACGTTGGGTTCCATTTCAAACTCGGTGGGCGGCCATGCGTAGTTCCAATAGGCGAGCGTGGCGATGTACTTGTCGGGATGGGTCTTGGCCACTTCGCGGGCCACCGCGTTGACAAAGGAGAAGAAGTAGTTGCTGATGGTCCCGCTGCTGAACTGGCCGGAGGAACTTCTTCGTCCCGACGCTATCAGCGCTTTGCATTTGTCGCAGTTGCAGAAGTTTGAATTGTCATCAGGGATGATGGCGAAGTAATTGCCGACGGCTTTCCACCCCTCCGGCGTGGCCTGTTTGCCGTCAAAGTAGTCCCTGGCCATCTGCGCGACCTGTTCGACCAGTTTCGGGTTGGTGTAGCAGAGTTGTTTTCCGCGGCCCGGTCCCTGTGCCTGGTATTCCGGGTCGGTGAAGACCGTATCGAAGGTCTTTCGGTTGAATGTGTGGTTGCCCGCCCACTTCTCGCCGCCGAGGCGCAGGCGGCGCCAGAACAGCCAGGTCTCCTGCTGTGTGACCGGGCCCCACTGGCCCTGTATGAACGGCCAGCCGCCGCCGAACAGGGCGTCGCGGTATTTGAGCGCCGGGGAACGGCGGATGTCCGTGCCGGTGACCGTAAGCGTCTTTTCCAAGGGGAGGATGATGGACGGCTGCGTTGCACCGTACCAGCGTGCGCCGCAGAACTTTTCGATGAAATGATAGGTGGCGTAGCAGCTCCCCTGGTCGTCATAGATGCCCGGAAGCTCCATTTCCCCGGTGCTGCGCTCGGGGAGGCCGACAGTCTTCCAGTAGTCAATCTTGTGGCGCGTCGCCGCCAGCGTCTCACCGCAGCTCATGGGCCGGCCCAGTTCGTTCCGGTTGGCTTCTGTGTCCTGCCAGTCGCGCCCAATCAGAATCAGCGTGTCAGGACGAAACGCGATGAGATACTCCTGCGGCGGGAAGTCCGCCGCTTTGTAACCCATCGCGCGGGTTGCGGTGCTTTCACCCACGAGGATGCGCGGGCCGGTAGCCGTTTCGGCATCGGTGTGGATGGGCAACTCGGCGCCCGTGATCTTGAGCACATGGAACTGAAGTTCCAAGGCAGCCAATCGCGCCGCGGGTGTGGGGTTCGCGGCCACCACGATGCTGCAGGCCGGTTGTCCCTCCTTTGCCAGCGTGAACGTGGATGCAGGACACTTTTCGGCATGTTCGGTGCGGAGTGCCGCACAGCCAACGCACCACTGCGCGCAGCAGATTAGGACAACAGAGCAGAACACTTTGCGCATCGTCACTTCTCCTTGGGAAAGAACCGCCTATACAGCCTGTGAGGGACGGGCAACACCCCCGATCCTGAACCCATTCAGGATACTTCATGTCCATGTTGAAACGCTATCAGAGCGGTTTCATCCGGTCATTGGACATGCGCTCAGGCCGTCCTTGGTCAACAGCCGACCACATCGAGCATCTTGTCGTCATTTTCTTGGCCTCGCACCCGCATCCCTGATACAATCCGTTCTCCCCCGGCGTGCGTCTGCGGGGTGCATTCACTGTCCACAACCATCCCACGGAGCCGTATCCCGTGTCGTCTTTTTCCCGCTTTCTTGAAGGGCTCAACCCGCCCCAGCGCGCCGCCGTTGCCCATACCGAGGGCCCCGTCCTCGTGCTGGCCGGCGCGGGCAGCGGCAAGACCCGCGTCATTACGCGGCGCATTGCCCATATTATAGCGACCGGTCTGGCAAAGCCGGGCCAGGTGCTCGCCGTCACCTTCACCAACAAGGCCGCCGGCGAGATGCGCGAGCGCGTGGCCGACCTGGTCGGCGGCGAGGCGGCCAAGGAAATCACGATTTCCACGTTCCACGCGTTCTGCC
>CAIJOU010000750.1 GCA_903822375.1 Candidatus Hydrogenedentota bacterium | reverse complement strand
CAATAGGACTCACGCTCAGCCTGATTCATTCCGTCTGTATCCGCCATTGCCATGTACCTCCTGCAATGGCGATATCTTCGCACAGGTCCGGGGATTTGGGAAGATGCCGTTCACCGGACGCTTACGAACGATGAACCAGTTGATATCCTCGTGGTGGAAGACGGCGAGGGTGAACGGGCCTCCATCGTGGAGATCCTGCAAGCCTCTATCCCCGATGTCAATGTCGTCGCCGTTTGCGATGGCACAGAGGCACTGGACTTTCTTTTTGCACGGGGCGACTGGACTGCTCGTGTTAGGACGGAGCCCCCCAGGCTGATTCTGCTTGATTTGGAACTGCCCGGAGCAGATGGCTTCTCCATACTCGGCCAAATACGATCACTCGATGCTGAAGACGCACTGACCCTCACCCCCGTTGTCATCTTTAGCGACTCCCAAGACGCCCGCAACATAGAAAAAAGCTATCGCTGTGGCGCTAACAGTTACATCATGAAACCGTTGAGTTTCAGCGATTTCAAAGCCGTCGTAAAATCCGTTGGCCAATACTGGATGACTCATAACAGAACGTCTTCCTGACCCGCCGTTTCTGAAGGCTTCAGTGGCGATGGACCCGGCGGGGATGAGGGTGACGGTTGCGGAAAACAACCGAACTCAGAAAACTATTGCCTGCAGTATGACGAAATACTCTTTGTGGTGCATCCAGAGTCTCAATCCCTCAGTATCGTTCGCCAAGAGGGACTTCTTCGGGCAGTGCCAAGGCAAACCAGACGATGAATATGAACAGCGAGCAGACGGCGAGATTCTCCCATAAAGGAAAGGAATAGCGTGTATTGAGAGCAGCGCCGAAATGCCCTGGAATCGGTTGCCCGGCAGCGATGGCGGCGGCTTTCATGTTTGCGTAGACGAATTCCCATCGGAACAGGAAGTATAGTCCCGTGCCAAACACGCCGCCCGAGATGACATACGGGGGGACAAGCCTCTTATGGTCGAAATCTCCATATTCTCCCGAGAAGGCGACTTTCCGGGCGTCGGTGACAAGCATGACCCCAAACCAGATGGCACTCAACACGTATCCACCTGCGCCGATGAGGGCAACGTACTTGTGAATCCCCCGGATTTCGTAATTGCCGAAAGTCATGCCGTACGCATCTGGAAAAAAACCCACGAGAGAAATGCCAAGTGCTCCAAGCATCATGAAGGACGCACCTATGCCTGCTGCCCTGACCGAGATTGTCGCAAGCCGCCGGAAGTTGTAGAACACCACCGGGACCATCGCGATACCCCAGAACGTCATCGCTATCGAGAACAGCCACCACCATTGAGGATTATTGTCTTGGTCGTAGCTTCCCAGTGCGCTGTATGAGTTCGACATGATTGAGAACTTGTGCTCCGGAAACAAGCCCGCACACGTCAAAATCAAGCCCCAATAGATGCCGCCCACGGCCGCCAAGTATCGCTGCAGAACGGGTCTGTCGAAATCACCCGTTGCCAAACACAGACAAGCATTCATCAAATTCACAACTCCATCTATGTCCAAAGGGAAATTGAGACAAGCCGCGACTTCCCGCGCCACCGTATCCGTGCGGCATTATCCAGTCAAGGAAGGTTCAGACGGGGCTTTGGATTCCACAGAATCTACCCCTGCAACCATCTCCTTCATGCGCTTGCCCGGATGGAAAGTAACCACCCGCCGCTCGGCCACCGGAACCAGCTCTCCGGTGCGCGGATTGCGTCCGATACGGGAGGCGCGGGTCTTCACCTCGAATACGCCAAAATCCCGCAGTTCCCAACGGTCCCCCTCACAGAGGGATTTCGTGATGGTCTCGAAAGTGCCCTCTATGATTCGGGACACGTCGTTTTGTTTCATGCCCAGCCTGTCGGCCACCATAATCACCAAATCTCTTTTGGTCATTGTCACGGGATCTGTCCTTCATGTTTGGCTAACACGCAGATCTGCTATCACATTGTGTACAGTACAAACCAACCCCAAAAAGGCATTGAAGCGACGAAAGTTATCGCCTCAGAATATAAGGGGCATTACTTCTTCAGCAGCACTGAATTCGCCCACCCCCTCGATCACATCTTCCACCTCTTCGATCTCGCCCTCCTCAAACTCGTCGTCATCCGTCGGCACATCAATAATGCCGTCATCCTCATCGAAGGCGTCGCCTATGGGAACCGGCTGGTATTTCTTGGGCGCTACCCTTTTAAGCTTCGGCTTGTTGGTTGACTCGATTAGATCCGCCGAATCCAGCAACTTCAGCTGTTCGCCTTTGCACGCCAGGCACTTTAACCCTGTTTTTTTGGCCCCCCATTCCACGAAACACTTGTGGCACTTCGGGCAATAATATTTGATGGCCACAATTGTCCCTTTTCTTGGCGAACCTATTTTCTGCGGCGCGCATGCGCCACGTTCAAGAATCGAGGGATTATAGCAAATCAATCGTGTAGTTCCTGAAATGTCGTGAAGGGTGTCGCGTGGTTCTGCTGGTTCTGGATTTGTGTAGGGAGAGAGGTGCGCCCTCTGGGAAATCACGCCTCCACCAGGTCAAACATTCAACACGCTTGAGTTGTCCTGCTGTGAGAGATACGTTACACTCCACAAATTGCTATCCGGCGGGCACGCTCCCGCAGGCGGGCGGCCGAGAGCCGTTGCCGTAGCGGCGGCCAGCGGCGACCACCACAAGAGGATGAAGAACATCATGACCAGACAAAGACACGAATCCCCTGGAGCCCTGCTTGATTTGCTCTCTGTGATGGACCTGCAGAGCAGCGTGGCCGTCTACGTTCAGATTGAGAACTCTGTCCAGTTCGCCATTTCCTCCGGGCGCCTCAAACCGGGGGGCCAGCTTCCCGCGGTCCGTGAGCTTGCGGAGCGCCTGAAGGTCAACACGAACACCGTTTCCAAGGCCTACCGCGACCTCGTTGTCATGGGCCTGCTGTACACGCGCCGCGGTATGGGTGTCTTCGTCTGCAAGGACATCGAGGAGAAGTGCGGGGAGGACTGCCGCCGCCGCGTGCTGGCCCGTCTCAACGAGGTGGTCTGCGAAAGCCGCGCCGCCGGTTTCGACGACAAGGAAATCGTGGAGATCGTCGGGAAGATGCTCAAGCTCAAGGCCAATCCAGCAAGCGGCCTCGCCCCGATGCTCCAGGCGCACCTGCGCCGCCGCAAGTAGTCCGCAGCCATCGCAGTCCCCTGCCCCATGGTGGTGCCAGAAAGAAAACCCGCAGGACAGCGCTTCGGTGCGGTCCTGTTTTATTTGTGCTGCTGACGCTCCACTGCATTGAGTCACGCCCTGTTTCCGCTAATCAGCCGATTGATTCCGCTGCGGTCTGGGGCCATGATACCCCTTCGGAGTAACCACAGCACCTATCGGCCCCAGACAATTTCATGGGAACGACGGCGTTCTTTTGAAAGGGCGTGCCTTGTTCAGCATATTTCGTCATCTGCCCCGCCTGTTCTCCCATGACATGGCCATCGATTTGGGCACGGCCAACACGCTGGTCTATGTGAAGGGCAAGGGCATCGTGCTCAACGAGCCCTCGGTGGTGGCCATCAACAAGGATACGGGCCGGCCGCGCGCCGTGGGCAATGAGGCCAAGAAAATGATCGGCCGAACGCCGGGCAACATCGTGGCGATCCGCCCGATGAAAGACGGGGTGATTGCGGACTTTGAGGTAACGGAGGCGATGCTGCGCTACTTCATCCAGAAGGTGCACAAACGTCATCGCCTGGCATGGCCGCGCGTGGCGGTGGGCGTGCCGTCGGGCATCACCGCGGTGGAGCGCCGCGCGGTGGTGGAGAGCACCATGCAGGCGGGCGCGACGGAGGTGTACATCATCGAGGAGCCGATGGCCGCGGCGATCGGCGCGGGCCTGCCGGTGCAGGAGCCGCAGGGCTGCATGATCGTGGACATCGGCGGCGGCACGACGGAGGTGGCGGTGATTTCCCTGGGCGGCATCGTGTTCGCGAGGTCGGTGCGCGTGGCGGGCGACGCGATGGACGAGGCGGTCGCCCAGCACATCAAGCGCACCTACAACATGATGGTGGGCGAGCGCACGGCGGAGGGGATCAAGATCGCAATCGGCTCCGCGTACGCGCTCAAGGAGGAAATTCAGATGCAGGTGAAGGGGCGTGATCAGGTGAAGGGCCTGCCGCGCACCATCGACATCACGTCGGAGGAAATCCGCGAGGCGCTGCGCGAGCCGGTTGCGGCAATCATCGAGGCGGTGCGCGTGACGCTGGAGCGCACGCCGCCGGAGCTTTCTTCGGACATTATGGACCGGGGCGTGGTGCTGGCGGGCGGCGGCGCGATGCTGCGCGGTCTGGACCAGTTGATCGCGAGGGAGACGGGCCTTCACGTCATGGTGGCCGAGGACCCGCTCTGCTCGGTGGTGCTGGGCTGCGGCAGATTTCTCGAAGAACTCAAGCATACCACGCCCGAAAAGGTCTGAGGCGCGGGTACCGCCCAGGGATAGGCATTGAGATCGCCACCGCCCTGCTGGCCGTCGGAACCCTGCATGGGTTCTGGCCCTTTTAGGGACCCTCGGCGGTCCGGCGCCAATTCCGCGAGTCAGAAGGCCGACATGAGCGGTCATCCGGCGTCAAACGAGGCACAAGATGCGCGTTCACCTACACCGGTGGGATTTTCGGAAACGAGAGTCCGGGTCCGTGAGGGTCATATGCCGGGGCGTGGCGGTTGGGAGGCGAGATGATGGTGAAGGCGCGCCTGCAGTTCTTTCTTCATTTCTGGAACGGTGCACATTTCCGGATCGGACAGTAGGTGTTCCAGTTCGGTCTTGGCCCAGGGAAGACGTTCCAGGCGTGTCGCGGCGGCGATTAAGTGGTCGCATGCTTCACGAATATCTGCAGTGGACGGTTCATAACCTCGGCCACCGAGCAGACTCTTAGCAGCGTACAGCGCTATCTGCAGGGCAAACTCTGCGTCCTGTTCCTGGAAATCCCGCGCGGCCCGTAGCAAGGTTTTCGGCTCCGTCTCGCCGGTACGGGCGCATTCGAGGGCAATGTCCAGAAAACCTGCGTCCTTGGCGGCAGCGAACCATTTGCCCTTGTTTCCGCGCGCCTCTATTAGATCGAGCAGGACTTGCCGCTTGTCCTTTTCCGGGTATTGCGACGCGGTGGCGCGGAAAACGTTGAGATTGGTAATGCCTTGTGCCGCATACAGACCATACCGCCGGTAAGCATCTTCCCGCCTGAGCGCTACGGTCTGGGCGGGCTGTCGAGGGTGGGCAGGATGTCCCGCTTCCAGTGGTCGGGCAGCAGTAGGTGGATGTCCTTGTTGGGGTGGGTGGGGATGCACAGGAAGAGATCGCGCAGGTAGATGAAGGGATCCTGGCGGGATGCCCAGCCCGCTGATTTCGGGCGCCGTGGCGAGAAAGAAATGAAGCGCTGGCCAGAAGGAATGCGGGGACAAGATCCTACTGCGCGGGCGCGATGCGGTACGCCTCCATTTGGCCCGGCGCAAGCCAGTGGTTGATTTTCACGCAGCCGTCCTTCTTCTCGACACCCACGCCCGTTTCCCGCTGGTTCCAGTCCATCTGGAACGCCTGTGTTCCCGCGCCGTTGAGCGTGATAACCGGATTGGCGCTCTTTTCCGTGCTGTTGTTGACGAGCACAAGCCAGGGTCGCCCCTGTTTGTCGCTGAACCGCGAAATAATCACAGGATATTTTCCTGTCGCGACCTCCTTGATGAGATCGTCCGGTTCGAACAAGGCGCAGCCGGACACGGCCTCCGGCCACTGCATCGCCTTTTCAAGCGTGAGGTCCAAGAAGAGGCGCCCGTACCGTTTGACAAACCCCTTGTTGATGCGTTTGAGGGTGTCGAACAGCGGAGTGCGATCCCAGAATTCGTCCACCGGCGCCAGGCGGTAATTGTCGTTCGGATTGCGCATGTAGAAAAAGAAATAGAGGATGCCCTGCGCGCCGTAGGCGACGGCCGAATTGAACTGCCAGCGCATGTCATCCTCGCTCGGGCAGCGGTAGTGGTAGTGGCCCACGGACAGGATGGTGGTCCAGAAAGGTACACCCGCGCGCTTGGCCGCCGCCTGGTATTGTGTGAGGTTGCGGAAATACATCGTCAGCCCCGACTTCTCCGGCAGCATCTGTGAATAGCAGTCGTAACATAGAAATTCGGCCTTTGATTTCTTCAGGTAGTCATCGAGGTAAGTTCCCCAGTCTTCGAATCCCACGCGTTTCTCCGCGCCGACGTGCCACGGCAGGAGGTTGACGAACGGATGGCATTGCGGCGCGGCCTGTTTGGCGAGTCCCACGGCATCGCAAACCGGCTGAAAAGCGTTCTTGTCAGGCTCGTCGAGCAGGTGAAAGCCAAACGTGGCGGGATGACCCGCAAAATCAGCGGCCGCCTGTTTCGCGCGGGACGCATAATCCTCTGCCAAGGGTGAGGACACGCCCATGCGCGGATCACAAATGATGAGTTTGATGCCACGCGCCTGCGCCCAATCCAGAATCTTCCTCATGTGCGCGACATTCTCCGGCGTGGCCGCAAATTCCGGCCCCATCGTGAGTGTTACGCCCGCGTCCTGCCATTCCTGGATTTTGGCCTCGTCAAACACCTCAATGGGTGCGTAATTCCAGAAACCAATGGGGAACTTCTCGAGTTGATCATTGAGGGTGGCGCCCGCCACCATCGTCAGCACTCCGATTAACAGGCTCATGGGGTCCTCCTTTCGCAGCATGATTGTACGTCCGCAAAAACACTGAAACAATGTACGCGTCCGCCTACGCCGTATAGCCTTTTTCTGACTGCGGCTGGGTTGTGCGCTACGGACGGGGCGGGGTGTCGAGGGTTGGCAGGATGTCCTGCTTCCAGTGGTCCCAATACACGCCGAACCATTATAGGTGTTCAGCCCAGAGCAACACCGGATACTTTCGGTCCCGATCCCGGATAAGGAACCTGGGCTTGATGCCCTCATCCTCCATCCACATCGAGGCGTTGCGCGCTTGTTGCATTACCCACTCGGAATTGGGATGATAGGTGCTCGGACTATGAAACACTTTCCGGCTGCCAAGATGAATAAAGACGAGGCATGTAGCGCGAGCCGGTGCGCTCGGACACATCGATGCCACACATCGATGCCAAGTTTCAGAAGCTCGCCGTAGACATTTCTGGCTGTCGGGCAGTTTCTGGCTGTCGGGCAGTT
>CAIJOU010000749.1 GCA_903822375.1 Candidatus Hydrogenedentota bacterium | reverse complement strand
TTGCTCTTGCTCTTGCTCTACGGAATTGGGAATTGGGAATTGTTGGGGGGAGATGAGGTTTGTTATGGAAAACTTGCGGCGCGAACCCGATTTTGAGCAGTTCCTGCGCGCCGTGACCCGGCGCGGACGCCCCACCCATCTCCCCTTTTACGAACATATTGCCAGTCCCGGCTTCATTGCCCGGCGCATGGGCGTGCCCTTCGACCAAATGAGCCCCTATGACGACGGCTATTGGCAGACCTACGTCAATTTCTGGCTCGGCATGGGCTTTGACGGCGTCCCGATGGAAATCGGACCCAATTTCCCACTCGGTCAGGCGGAACATGGCGACGGCACCGTCAGCCACGGCAGCGAATCGCGCAGGGTCATCTCGACCATGGAGGACTTTGAGCGTTATCCCTGGCCCAAACCGGACAATTACATGGACTTCTCCCATTGGGAAAAGGCGATCGCCCTGCTGCCCGAGGGCGCGAAGATTGTGGGCGGCGTCTGCATGGGTCCCTACGAGTGGGCCTCGACCCTGATGGGCGTCGAGGGGCTGTCCATGGCCATCTACCTCGATCCGGACCTGGTCCGGGCCGTGTTCGACAAGATTGAGGAAGTCCATTTTGGCTGCCTGCGCCGGTTGGTGGCCATGGATGCCATCGGCGCGCTGCGCCAGGGCGATGACCTGGGCTTCAAAACATCCACCTTCCTCTCCCCCGCCCATCTGCGGCAATATGTGTTCCCCATCTACAAGAGAATGGCCAATTTGGCGCATGCCCACGGGAAACCGTTCATTCTGCATTCCTGCGGCAATCTGGCCGAGGTCTATGATGATCTTATTGACGGCTGCCGCATCGACGCCAAACACTCTTTCGAGGACGTCATAATGCCTGTGGCCGAGTTCAAGAAGCAGTACGGGCGCAGGGTGACCCCCCTGGGCGGGCTCGATGTGGACCGCATCTGCCGGCTTGGAGAGTTGGAACTGCGGAAATACACCCGTGAGGTCATTGAATCCTGTTTTGAAGACGGCTATTGGACGCTCGGCACAGGCAATTCACTCACCGATTACATGCCGGTTGAGAACTACATGATAGTGCTCGATGAAGGTTTGAGAATCGCGGGCTAGCGTGGCGCAGACAGGAATGCCTGCGCCACATTGACCGCCAACTGCGATTTGGGGTTAAACAAGCAATGGTGATACTCGTTGACGAAAATGTCCCTTACGGCCGCGAGGCATTTGGCCTGCTGGGCGAGGTGCGCACCGCCCACGGCCGCAAAATCAACCGCGAAATGCTGGCCGATGTGGATGTCCTGGTGGTCCGCAGCATCACCAAGGTCGACTGCGACCTGCTGGACGGCACCCCCGTCCGCTTCGTGGGCACCTGCACCATCGGCGAGGACCATGTGGACAAGGCCTGGCTCAAGGCGATGGGCATCACCTTTTCAAGCGCGCCCGGATGCAACGCCAACAGCGTGGGCGAATACATCACCGCCGCGCTGTTGTATCTTGCCGAACGGCACGGTCTTTCCCTTGCCGGCATGAAACTGGGCATCGTGGGCGTGGGCAATGTGGGCAAACGCGTTCGTCAAAAGGCCGAAGCGATGGGCTTGCAGTGCGTTTTGAACGACCCGCCCCGCTTCGACTCCGAGGGTGGCGACCCCATATTCCGCCCACTCGAAGAAATCCTGGACTGCGATTTCATCACCTTCCATGTGCCCATTGAAAAGACCGGCCCTTACGCCACCTGGCATCTGGCGGATGCGGACTTTCTGTCCCGCATGAAGCCGGGGGCCGTCCTCATCAATTCTTCCCGCGGTCCCGTGGTGGACAATCAGGCGCTCAAGTCGGCCCTGCGCGAAGGGGCATTGCGGGCCGCCGTGCTGGACGTTTGGGAGGGCGAACCGAGAGTGGACACCGAACTCTTGGAACGGGTGGATATCGCCACGCCCCACATCGCCGGCTACTCCTTCGACGGCAAAGTCAACGGCACCCGGCAGGTCTACGAGGCGCTGTGCACGTCGCTAAACCGGCCCGCCGAATGGGATCCCTCTCCCCTGCTGCCCGCGCCGGATTGTCCGCAGCTCACGGTTGATCCGTCCGAAAGTGGTGCCTTGTCTGGCGCGGTCCGCGCCGTCTATGAGATAATGTCAGATGATGTGCGCATGCGCGAAATGCTGGCGCTGGCCACGCCTGAAGAGCAGTCCGCATGGTTTGACCGGCTCCGTAAGGAGTATCCGCGGCGCCGGGAATTCTTCAACACGCGGGTGGCCTTTGCGCGGCCCGACGCGGTGCTGGAGCAGGTCTTTTCAGGCGTTGGATTCCGCTGCGTCTGAGAGGAATCGGACCGTTTCCGTCGGCATTCCGCCCAAACCGCGCCCATCCCTTGGAGTTTTCAGAACATGGTAATGCAGCGTATTTCCGATAACGGTTATCTCAGCCCGTCCGACCTGCACGCCTTTGTGCAGGAAGCTTGCGCGTCGATGACGCTGGACGGCAAACGCGTGTTGTTCATCATTCCCGACCAGACCCGCAGCATGCCCATGCCGCTCATGTTTCGGGCGCTTCATGACGCCCTGCACGGACGGGTAAAGCAGATGGACTATCTCATCGCGCTGGGCACCCACCCGCCGATGACCGACGGCATGATTCAAACCCTGCTGGGCATCACCGCCGAGGAACGCGCCGGCAAGTATGCCGATGTGGGTATTTTCAACCATGAATGGCAGAACCCTGCGGCACTGGCCCGTGTCGGCACGATTTCCGAAGACGACATCGAGCGCATTTCAGGCGGGCTCATGCGCGAATCCGTCGACGTTACCCTGAACCGCCGGGTGCTGGACTATGACCTGGTCTGCATCGTCGGGCCCGTGTTTCCCCATGAGGTCGTGGGTTTCAGCGGCGGCAACAAGTATTTCTATCCGGGCGTGTCCGGCGCTGAAATCCTGAACCTGTTCCACTGGCTGGGCGCGCTGATCACCAACTACAAGATCAACGGCTCCAAGCACACCCCCGTGCGGGCCGTCGTCAACCTGGCGGCGTCCATGATTCCCGTGGAAAAGCGCTGCTTCTGCCTCACCGTCGTCAAGAAGGACACCAAGGCCATCTTCTTCGGAACCCCGGAGGAGGCTTGGGACAAAGCGGCCGACCTGAGCGCCGACACCCACATCATTTACAAGGACAAGCCGTTCAAGAGCGTGCTGGCCATGGCCCCCCCCATGTACGACGAGATCTGGACGGCCGGCAAGTGCATGTACAAGCTGGAGCCCGTGGTGGCCGACGGCGGCGAACTGATCATCTATGGCAAGCACATTCAGGAGGTGAGCGTGACCCACGGCCATCTTATCGCAAAGATCGGCTATCACGTTCGCGATTATTTTGTACAACAGATAGACCAGTTCCGGGACATCCCCGGCGGCATCCTGGCCCACTCCACCCACGTGCGTGGGATGGGCTGTTACGAGAACGGCGAGGAAAAGCCTCGCGTGCAGGTGACCTTGGCAACGATGATTCCCGAGGCCGAATGCCGCGCGATCAATCTCGGCTACCGCGATCCCGACAGCATCAATCCCGACGAATGGCGCGACCGTGAAGACGAGGGTTATCTGCTGGTCCCCGACGCGGGCGAGATCCTCTACCGGCTCCAGAGCGAACGGGACGCAGAAGTGTGAACCTGTTCCATACAGGCGCCAAGAGAAAGAGGCTCGAAGCCTCTTCTACAATAGACGCGGCATCCTGCCGCGTTCTTGGTCGGCCTCTCGTTCCCAAGTTGCACTTGGGAACGCACTTGCCCGCGAAGCACCAAAGTCCCCCTTTGAAGGGGGATTTAGGGGGATGTTTCCCCCATTCCCTCGTTTCCCTCGTTCCCAGGTTGCACTTGGAAACGCACTTGCCCTCGAAGTTAAACTTCGCCTTCAGAGGCAGTCTTGTGCTCCTCCTTGCGGCAACCAGTATCCTCCTGACCGGTTGCTATTCCAGCCAACCCGCACCCGGCGCTTACATTCCCAAAACCCATGCCGCCCAGAAACACGCGGCAGCTGTCGAATCGATGAAATCGAACCGCATGGACGATGCGCTGGCGGCCATAGACGAGGCCGTGCAGGAAGACCCGGATTACGCCGATGCGGCCATGACGCGGGCCCTCATACTGCTGCGTCTGGCCCGGCTGGACGACGCCACCGCCGCATATGATGCCGTGCGCCAGAAATGGCCGGACCATGCCGAGGCCCATGCGCTCGCCGGAATCGTGCGCGAAAAGACCGGCAAAACTGACGCCGCAAAGGCGTGCTATGCCGCGGCCAAGGCGGCCTATGAGCGCCGTCTGGCGGCGGGCGACCGTTCACCCGGCACGCAGTTGAGCCGTACCCTCGCGGTCTACCTGCTCGACGGCCGCAGCGCGGGGCTGATAGAGGTGAACAAGGTACTCGGCGCGTTTCCGGACTATGGTCCGGCGCAGGAAATAAAAAGCAAAATTGCGGAAAACAATCGGACGTTCCTTCTGGAATGGATGGAGCGGCCCGGAAAATAGGCAGGTGCTGTGCCTCTGTGCACATGATATGGACCGCGCTGCGGATACCGACAGTTCGGTCTTGGCCCCGAAGGGGTCATACAATAGTAGCCACGGGTGACCGCAGGGAACCCGTGGTGCAAGAATCCAAATCAACGACGTCCCCGAAGGGGGCGAACAAAGCGTATACGAAGTCAGGAAGGATTTTCGAGCCATGCCAAAGA
>CAIJOU010000748.1 GCA_903822375.1 Candidatus Hydrogenedentota bacterium | reverse complement strand
TTCTTGTTCGCGGCCATGGTGACGGTGTTGGTTTCAGTCGTGACCGAGTCGTTGTCGGCACCGGTCCAGGCCTTGACCTGGTAGCCGCTATCCGGCGTGGCCGTCAAGGTTATCATGGTGTTGGCGTTCTGGGGGCCGGTGTACGGCGCAAGGGTGCCGTGGCCGCCGACCACGGAGGTCGTCAAAGTGTACTGGATTCGCGTGTAGGTCCCGGTGGCCGCGGCCGTCTGGCCGGCGATGACGGTCACATGCTGGTCGATCGGCGTAGTCCAGCCCGAGAGGCCCGTGAAGGACACCGTGTGCGAACCGACGGGAAACCCTGTAACGGTCGCCCCGCTGACCTGCACTGCGCCGCCGTCTACGTTCCAGTGCGCGCCCGCGGAAACAGCGGCTGCGGGCAAAATCGTCACACTCAGGCCGCCCGTCGTGGGCTGGACCGCTTGGAACTGGACGGTGACGTTCTTGTTCGCGGCCATGGTGACGGTGTTGGTTTCAGTCGTGACCGAGTCGTTGTCGGTGTCAATAGAGGGCGATTTCTTAGATGCGGTGGCCGCCGGTTAAGGTTGCGACGTGGGTTGGGGATTCCTGAAAAGCTACGTGGTACAGATCTGGAGAATCAGCGCTCTTTGGGAGGGGAATAGGTATAGATGGGGACCGCCCGCGAATCCCCAGATGCCGGATCCAAGGTGCCTTTCTTAGGCACAAGGCGGTACCATCTATCCTTGAACGAGAAGACCACACCATCGCCCAAATCAGAAATATGCGCCAACGCTGGGAAATCCGCCAGAATCTGTTTGAATTTCCTTGAGTCCTTCTCCAATGAACGTGTCTTCTGGTCCCGATAGTCTTCCTGTTCCCAAACTCCCTTTCGCAAGACAAACGCAGTAGCTCCTATTCTCGTCGTTTGCGTCAAATTGTCGAGAGCTTTCTCGATTTCTTTAGTGGGTGGCTCTGATTTCTCCTCGGAAGAGCCTCCTGCCCCTTTGACGGCGACTTTATCCGGGTCAACCTCCAAGGGCTTTGAGGCCGAACCGAGTTTAGTAACAGCAACTCCAGTCATCGGGAGTACGGAGCCAAGAGACCCAAAACCACCTGAGAAATGGGCGCGACTTCCCTTCGCAGTAGCAGTCGGTTTCTCGGTCGGCGCGGATGTTGGCACTTTTTGGGCGAGAACGATCTCTTTGTCGGATTTTGTTGAAGGTTCTTCGCTTGGCTTGGACTGCTTCTCGGGTTCCTGCCCTTCTTCATTGGGGCCGGCCTGCCTTTCCTGCTGAGTCCCGGAAGTAGAAGGATGACCTTCCGCTTCCACAGGTGTGACATTTCCCGAATTCGACTCGCCGGATGAGGGCACAGGCGGTCCCCACTCTTTCTTGGTCTCCACAGTGGTGGACTGCGGAGTCTCAGGCAAATGGGAAGGTGTCTCTGAGACGGTGGAAGGTGCTTCCTCTTTCGGCAGGCTTCCTGGCGCCGTTTGTGCAACATCCTTGGATGTGGTGGAGGTAGTATTATCATCAGGCCGTAATGCCGTTGCTGCGGGCGCTGGCGCCGGAATTCTTTCAACGGACTTCTGCGGAAGTCCACGCACCCCCATAGGAGCAACGTTGGTGGCACCCGGATTATTTTCCGCCCTCTTATTGGATAGGCTTGCGTCCTTCGTTCCAGAATCTGTCTTTGCCGCCGGGGGCGAATCGCCGGACGACTTTGCTTTAGTCTTGGTCGCCTTTGCATTTTCAGCTACAACGATCTTCTGGTTGGATTCCAGGGGAGCCTGTCGCGGTGACAC
>CAIJOU010000747.1 GCA_903822375.1 Candidatus Hydrogenedentota bacterium | reverse complement strand
TCCATGAAATGCCCCTCGGTGTCGGCGCAGATCAGCGTGTTGCCGTTGGGCAGCCGCTGAGCGCTCGACCCGAAATGGCTGAACAGCGTCAGATTGCCGACGGACCCGTACTTCCACACCACCTGATTGGAAAGTTTCTGGGCGGATTTGTGGGTGTCCTTGTCGAAACTCCATGTCGCGTAGCCGGCATCCGGCGGATTCACGTAGTTGCCCGTATCAACGCCGCTCGAATTGAGGAACGGATTGATCTCGAAGACGTACGACTGGGCGGTTCGCTGGAATAGGTATTGGTTGTTGTTGAACACCAGGAAATGACCCGCACCTGTCAGGCCGGCCCCGATCCATTGCACATTGTTGCTGGCGCCAATCTGCTTGTTGCCGTTGGTGGCGTCTTCCCAGTTCACATTCACGGACGGAGCACTGCCCTGGGCATAACGCGCCGGGTCGCCAAACCGATAGAGAAAGTCACCTGCGCTGGTGGCCGCCAAAGCAACGCTTCCACTGGGATTGCCGGCGATGAACGTGTTTCCGTGGTCAATGACGTAGAACTCACCCAGTTCCGAATTGACGACAATCTGGTCCAGTGACGCGTTGTAATCCAGGGAGTTGCAGCGCAGCCAGCTGCTCTGAACGGGCCGTCCGGGCAGATTCAGGTCGATGCGGCCGGGGTAGTCCGCAATGGTCTTTCCCGACCCGACGTAATTGGCCTTGGTGGCGTCGATATCCTGGATGGCATGGTCAAAGAAACACCACTCCCACACCACGGCGCCGCCCGCGTCCACTTCCACAATTGCGTCGGCCTGCGCGCCCGTATAAGGGCTGTTGGCCGGGTCGCATCCGGCGGCAATGCATTGGGCGTTGGTCAGGTCTTTGTTCGCGAGATACAGGGTCGCGTACGCGTTGAGTTTTGGGTCGAAAATCCGCTTAAAATCGCCGTGGGGATGGTATGCCGAACGTGTCTCGTAGTATTGCCAGACGGCGTTTCCGCTCCAATCCAGTTCCTTG
The DNA here is from genome assembly GCA_903822375.1 of Candidatus Hydrogenedentota bacterium. Classification (GTDB taxonomy): domain Bacteria; phylum Hydrogenedentota; class Hydrogenedentia; order Hydrogenedentales; family CAITNO01; genus CAITNO01. The sequence continues at coordinate 2,069 of CAIJOU010000747.1, read as the reverse complement.
AACCCGCCCTGGCCCGAGCCGTTCGTGGCGGCGTCGAACAAGTTGCCGTTGTCCAGGAGGCGGGGGTCGGTTCCCTGTGCCCACGTGTTGACGACCCGTCCCGCCATGTCAATCAGGTGGCTGGTCCCCTGGGCGCCAAACAGCGTGTATCCCCCGTAAGCGGAGGCCGAATCCCAATACTGAACTTCGGTGGGCCGCTGCAGGGCGCTGTAGGATAGCCCAGCGTATGGGTTCTCGACGGTCGTGCGCCCGGCAACGGTATTCCCCGGCGTCAGTGTATGGCCCGAAAACGCCGCGCAGGTCGGTCCGTAACGATAGGCCCGGAATATGGAATTAACCATGGGCAGGTTGTCGCCGATGTTCAGCACGATGCTGCTCCCCGTGACAGGAACAATGTAATCCCAGACCACGTCTCCCGCGGCGGTCACCTCCGAGATGTAGCCCTCCGTGTCTGCGCAAAGAAGCGTGTTTCCATTCGGCAACCGTTGGGCGCTGCACCCGATGTGGCTGAAGAGGGTTAAACTGCTCTTTGAATTGTGCGACCAGACAATTTGTTTGGACATCTGCTTGGGTGTCTTGTCCGTCACCGCCGGCGATGTCCAGGCGTTGTATCCTGCATCCGGCGGATTGACATAGTGGCCCGTGTCCGTGCCGTTGGCGTCGAGATAGGGATTGATCTCGAGCGCATAGGACTGCGGCGTGTGTTCGGACAGGTACTGGGCATTGTCGAAGATGAGAAAATGTCCCGCCCCATTAAGTCCTGAGCCAATCCAGGAAATGTCATGGGCGCCGCCAAGCTGTTTGTTGCCTGTGGTGGACTGCGTCCAATCGTCGAGAATGGAAGGCTTGCTTCCCTGGCCGTATCGGGCCGGGTCGCCGAACCGGTAAAGGAAGTCCCCGGCACTGGTGGCTGCGAGCGTGATGCTGCTTGTCGGATCGCCCGCGACAAAGGTTCCGCCGTGGTCGATCACATAGAACTCGCCCTGCACCGAGTTGGTGACGATTTGGTCCAGTGACTGGTTGTAGTCCAGAGAATTGCAGTGCAGCCAGTCGCCTTTCAGGGGATGGCCGGTAAGGTTGATGTCCAGTTTTCCCGGATAGTCGGCAATGGTCTTGCCAGTCCCCGTGTAATTCGGCTTCGTAGCGTCGAAATCCTGCACGATATGGTCGAAGAAGCACCATTCCCAAACGACGGTGCCACTCGCGTCAACCTCGACGACCGCGTCCAACTGGGCGCCCGTGGACGGAACCGTGGCCGGATTTGCGCCGGCGGCGATACACTGGGCCTGGGTCAAGTCCTTGTTTGCGATGTACAGGGTCGTGTACGCGCCGAGTTTGGGATTGTAGATGCGCGTGAAGTCATGGTGGGGATGATAGGTCGTCCGGGTTTCGAGATACTGCCACGCCGTGTTTCCGTCCCAGTCAACCTCCTTGAATCCGCTGAACCCGCTGGGATCATTGTTGGCAGCATCAAGCACGTGGCCATTGTCCAGAAGGTGCGGGTTGGTTCCAATCGGCCACGTGTGCACCACGCGCCCCTCCATGTCGAGGAGGTAGGTTATGCCGTGGGCGCCGTACAGCGTGTAGCCGTTGTACGCGCGGGTGGAATCCCAATAGCGCAGTTCCGTGGGCCCCTGCAGCGCATCATAGGCGTGCGCCGCGCCCAGGGAAAATGCAAGGAGGCTGACCAACATCTGAAACCGCAATAGTGTCTTCATTTTCTTCTACCCTTTTTCTTCGTTGTGGTATTGGCGTGTCCGCTGAGGAGGCTTTTGTGTCCGCCACGGTTCGCTTCACAACCACACGAATCCTAACAGGGGAAAATGAATGGGAATGGCGCGGTTTGATTACAGATCTGTAATCGGCGGCAATATCGGCCGCGCGGCGCGGAAAGTGGAGGGGGCCGGCCGCACATGCAATGGCATCCATGTTCTTGGGAGACTGGAAAGCCGCGATATGCGCCAACTTAAATGCCTTGCCGAGAAGCCCCGTCCGTTTCGGCCTCAATCTCTTCTTGCGGGCCGATACCTGCGGAGCCGGGCGGTCCCCGCCGCCAGCAGACAGGCGGC
>CAIJOU010000746.1 GCA_903822375.1 Candidatus Hydrogenedentota bacterium | reverse complement strand
GGGCGGCGGCAATCTCAACAACATGAAACAAGAGAACATCGTGGCGCTGTGCGACGTGGACCACGACTACGCCGCCAAGACCTTTGCCAAGTTTCCGGATGCGAAGCTGTACAAAGACTACCGCGAGATGCTGGAGAAGCAGAAGGACATTGACGCGGTGCTGGTGGCCACGCCTGACCACACGCACGCGGTCATTTCCGCGGCGGCGATGCGCGCCGGCAAGCATGTGTACTGCCAGAAGCCGCTGACCCACACGGTGCACGAGGCGCGCAAACTGGCCGAGATCGGCCGCGAGATGAAGGTCAGCACGCAGATGGGCATCCAGGGCCATTCGAGCGACGATGCCCGCAAGATCAACGAGTGGGTCGCCGCGGGCGTCATCGGCAAGGTGCGCACGGTCCACGCGTGGTGCGACCTGAGTTACTACCCCTGGGGTCATGCGGGCTGGAGTTCCAAGCTGGGCGTGCGCCCGACCGAAACGCCGCCCGTGCCCGAGAAGCTGGATTGGAACCTCTGGCTTGGTCCCGCGCCCGAGCGGCCGTACCACCCCACCTACCACCCGCAGACCTGGCGGAGCTGGTGGGATTTCGGCTGCGGCATGATGGGCGATCGCGGCGCGCACACGATTGACCCGGTGTATTGGGCTCTCAACCTGGGCGCACCGGACTCGATTGAGGCGAGCAACACCGACCTAAACCCCGACACTTACCCCCTGGCATCCATCGTGCGCTATGCCTTCCCCGCCCGCGGCGACATGCCGCCGGTGGAACTGATCTGGTACGACGGCATCCAGATTCCGGGCATTGAGGGAATCGAAAACCCGCGCCTGCTCGGCGACGCCGAGGGCGGCTTCGTGATGATCGGCGAAGAGGGGTTCATCACCGGCGGCGTGTATGGCAACAGTCCCCTGCTGCTGCCCAAGGACAAGTTCAAGAGCGAGCCCAAGGTCCCCGAACTTTTCCCGCGCATCAAGGGCACCCACGAAGAGGAGTGGATCGCGGCCTGCAAGGAGGGCCGCGCGGCCGACGCCAACTTCGACTATTCGGGGCCGCTTACGGAGACGGCGCTGCTGGGCAACATCGCCAAGCGGATTCCGGGCATCCGACTGCGCTGGAACAGGGATTCCATGACCTTCACCGACAATGACAAGGCCACCGCCATGGTCAATCCGCCCTACCGCGAGGGTTGGAAGCTGTAGGAAGTCCACAGAGACTGTTTTCAAGCCCCCCGTTCCCAAGAATTAGGGAGCGGGGGACTTGCGCATTAAGGGTGTGGCGCGAATGACGCTAACATACACCGGGGTGTGCCGCCCTTTCAGGGCTTCAATCGAAGGGATCCCATGTATCTGGGCCTTACGGCCCAGGCTAATGAATACCGCGCTTTCAGCGCTCCGAACAATTCATCTCAGCCTCCAATACTTCCTGAACCACGCTCCGGACCATGTCACGCATCAGTTCCCCGTCTCCACTCTTTTGACCCCGGCCTTGGTCTTATGTTTGGAGCGCTGAAAGCGCGGCATTTATTAGCCCGGCCCGTGAGGGCCGGGCAAGATTGCCGTCCTGAATCCGGAGCGCTGAAAGCGCGGCACAAGCGTGCAGCGACCCAGACCAGCATCATTCGCGTGTGGCGCTGTTATTACCGCTCCGGCAGCAAGTGCGTTGACACTTTTCTTCATCAGAAGACCGCACTGCCGTCCTGGCCGGCGCCCATCGCGCGCTTCAGGGGTTTTATCATCAGCAACATTCCCACGCCCGCCCCAATGGCTATTGTGGACAGAAGAATGAAGAAGTACTCCTTGGGCATCCGTTCCCAGAAGGTTCCAATGTAGCCCGAGAGATAGTTTCCGAAGAAACTGGAAAGAAGCCACATTCCCATGAGCATGGAGACCATTTTGGGCGGTGCGAGTTTGGTGACGAGCGACAAACCGATGGGTGAAAGGTAGATTTCGCCCACTGTAAGAATGGCGATGCAACCGGCAAGCCACAGCATGCTTACTTTTGCGCCGCCCGCAACCGCCTGTGAGGGCGGAATCATTACCAGAAAAGAGAGCCCCACAAGAATGCAGCCGATGCCCATTTTCTTGACGGAGGACGGCTCACGGTCCTTCTTTGCCTGCGACGCCCACAGCATGTTGATGACCGGAATCAGGGCGAAGATAAGCATCGGATTGAGCGACTGGAACCAGGATGCCGGCATTTCCCACCCAAAGATCATCCGGTTGGTGTTGGCGTCCGCCCACAACGCCAGGGTGTTGCCCTGCTGTTCATAGGTGGCCCAGAAGATGACCGTAAAGAGCATGAGCACAACGAGGGCCCCGATCCTTGACTTGTCATTCTTGTCAAGGGGCTTGTCCTGAAGCGCCATTTCACCCGCCGCCTTCATCATGATCCGGTCGGACGCCAGATGCTTCTGGCCGAGAAGATAGACGCCGAGACCGACGAGCATGCCGACACCTGCCGCACCGAAGCCCCAGTGCCATCCATACTTTTCTCCGAGAGTTCCGCAGATCAGCGGCGAGAAGAATGCGCCAAGGTTTATGCCCATGTAGAAGATGCTGAAGGCGCGGTCTCTTCTGTGGTCCCCCGCCTCGTAAAGCCCCCCGACCTGCGTCGAAATGTTCGGCTTGAAGGCACCGTTGCCCAGAATAAGAAAGAAGAGGGCCGGGTAAAAGAGGCTTTGCACGGCCATCAGGAAATGTCCGATGGCCATCAATACCGCGCCGAGAATGACGGATTTGCGCTGTCCCAGGTATCTGTCGGCAAGGATGCCGCCGAAAAACGGGGTGAAGTAAACAAACCCCGTGTAGAGCCCATAGATACTGGAGGAGTGTCCCTGGGTGAACATCAGCTGTTTCGTCATGTAGTAGACGAGCAGAGACCTCATGCCATAGTAAGAAAACCGTTCCCACATTTCCGTGAAGAACAGATAATAGAGGCCCACTGGATGGGTTCGCCTGACTGCCGTCTCAGCCATGTTTCCTCCTGTCAGCAGTCCGTGACGCTGATCGTTGTGTGTCCCGAAGAGGCCTAATTCAGAAACTGCTCCGCATAATACTTCGGTGTCAGCTTTTCTCCGGTTGCATTCTGTATCAAATCGTTCCAGTAGTAGAGCTTGCCGTGCGCAAAAATGTTCTTCACAAGGTATTCCCCGATGGCGGGCCTTCCCGCATAATCGGGATTCTTGTAGTCACCGCTTTTGATTATGTTGCGGACCATATAGGCGTTGATTTGGGAGGCCAGAAGTTCGCCCAAGAGATAGTTGTGATAGTAACACGGCACCGTGGCGATGTGAATCTTGGAGGCCCAATCCGGTTCGTTCCTGCCCTCGGGCCGCTTAATCATCTGGTATTTCTCGACCAAATCCCACCAGAGCGCGTTCAGGTCCTGCTTGGGGTTCTCATAGAGGCTCTTCTCAAAATGGTACATGACCTGGGCCCAGCGGCTGAACACCATCTCCTGAAGCCTTGTCATTTTGAAAGCATCGGCCGCGATTGAGTCGGCCTGTGCCTCCGGCAACCCAAGCATCGATTTCATGAAGCTGGAGTTCGCGCCCAGCCTTCCGAACATCATGGCGATTGCCTCCGTGACGAAGGTATGGGCTTCCACCCGCAGGACAAAGGGAAGGTCCACCCTGGCATAGCTCTTCGAATAAGCGGCATGGCCCAGTTCATGAAGGGTCGTTTCCATCCACTGGGAATTGTCTTTTGCGTTCAGCAGGATTCTCACGTCGCCGGACCTGTCCATGTCCGTGCAGAAGGCGTGCTGTTGTTTTCCGGGCTTCTCATACAGATCGCTGTTTGCGAGAATGTCGTCCACGTCGATTCCAATACCCCTGTAGAATTCGCGTGCAAGCGCTATCACATCCTTGCCCTTGTAATACGTGTCCAGGTCAATGTGATAGATGGAGGGGGCCTCTTGGAAGAAACGGTTCTGGTAGTGCCAGGGCATCAAGTCCTTTACGGGGATGTTAAGCCGCGCCGAAAGGAAGGGGTCGATCTCCCGGTCCTTGATGTCCCGAAAAGCGGCCCGCGTGAGTTCGTCCAATTGCTCGAAGAGCGCGTCAATCTGATCAGGTTCCTGTTCATCCAGTTTCAAAGCCATCTCGTGATAATTGCCGAAGCCGATATCCCGGGCAATTTCGTTCCTTTTCTCCACAAGCGTCAGCAGTTCGCTCTCGACCAGTTTTCCCACCTGCTTGCTGCCCTGCCATGCTTCCTGCAGGGCGGATGAGTCTGTGGAGGCGCTCAAAATCTCTTCAATCTCATTGTCCGTAAGTTTCTTGCCGCCAACCGTCGCGCGATAGGTGGAGAACTTCTGCTCTATGCCGGTCTGTATCTTTACGATCTGCTCCAGTTTGGCGGGATCGGCCTGGTTTTGCCTGAACGCATTCAGCAACAGGTCAAGCTCCCTTTTCTGAATGGGGTCCGTCACAGCGTTTGTTTCTTTGAAGTGCCTGAGCGCCTTGTAATCCTCCTTGTTCGAGAGGAGCTTCGTGATCTCTATCTGCAGCTTCTCGGAGAGTTTGTAATCTTCGTCTTTCCCGGACACGGCGGCCCGGTAATAGGCGAGGTTGCACTCTTTTGAAAGGGGAATAATGCGTGCTTCGTATTGTTTCAGAAAAGTGCTGAAATTCGCGCCCTTTTCCTGGGCTGAGACTGATGAAGCCGAAAACAGCAGCGCGAAGAGCATGGGCACGAACAACAGTTTAGTCATGATTCACCTCTAGAACGGGTTGGTTCCTGTCGGAAAAACACCAGGAGGCTGCCGGAATTCCCTGTCGCACCTTACTTTTTGCATGGTAGCGCCAATTTATCAGAAGGTGGCACGTCGCGCAAGCTGCAGGGCGGTCGTTGACCATGTTGTTGAGCGGCATTATAATGAATTCGTTGCTACCGGAATGGGGCTCAAGCTGCCGACCCGGGTGCCTGACGCGCGGAGTCAGAGAGTATTGCTATCTCAACGGGCCAACGCACGCTGCAGACCGTACAGGAAGGTTGTTATGGCGTTTGCCGGACAATCCCACCGATGAAAGGCAAGAATATGTTTCGCCAGTGCTTTCTACTGTTCATGGCCGCTTCACTGCTGACGGTCGCCGCCTTTGCAGAAGACAGGGCCGAAGTGCCCGAGAAATACAAATGGCACACCGCGGATATCTATCCAAGCGTTGATGCATGGAACAAAGCAAAGGAGGACCTCGCCGGCCGCATTGCCAGGGTGCCCGAACTGCAGGGGAAGCTGGGCGAGTCACCGGACCGTCTTTTCAGCACCCTGTCCTGTGTAATGGACCTGGAAAAGGACTTTGGTCGCCTTCAGGGATTTGCGTCCATGAATTTTGACGAGGATACCCGGGTGTCCAAGACGGCGGAAATGAAGCAGTCGGCCGAGGAACTGGCGGTCAAGTTTTCGACGGCCATTTCCTTCATGCGGCCTGAAATACTGGCCCTGGGCAAGGCCAAAGTTGACGACTACGCGAAAGCCGACAGCAGGCTCGCGCCGTACGCGGTGTGGCTCGATGATATTCTGCGCTATGAGGACCACACCTTGTCGCCCGCGGAGGAGAAGATAGTGGCCCGGGCGGACATGATGGCCGAAGCCGGCGCCAATGTCTTTGAGGTGTTCAACAACGCGGAACTTCCCTATCCGGAGATAACGCTCTCGTCAGGGGAGAAGGTGCGCCTGGACGCCCAGGGCTACATGCGGTATCGCGGCTCAAACAACCGCGAGGACCGGGACAAGGTGTTCAAAGCCTTCTGGTCCAAGCGCAAGGAATTCGAGCGCACCTTTGGCACCACGCTCAACGAGCGTGTAAAAGCCCATGTGTTCGAAAAGGAAGTTCACAAGTACGACAGTTGCCTGTCGGCGGCCCTGTTTGACGCGAACATTCCGAAGAGCATCTACACGCAGCTTCTGGCCGATGTCCATACGAACCTGCCTACCCTGCACCGGTACCTGAAACTGCGCCAGCGGATTATGGGGGTCGACCAACTCAGGTACGAAGACCTGTACGCGCCCATTGTCAAAGAGGTGGAACTGCACTACACGCCCGAGGAGGCCACGGAACTGGTTTTGAAAGCCGTCGAACCGCTGGGCCAGGAATATGTGAATACCCTGAAGAAGGGGTGTGAGGAGGGCTGGGTGGACTACATGCCCAGTTTGGGCAAGAAGTCCGGCGCTTACAGCACCAACGTCTACGGTCTGCACCCCTTCCAACTGCTGAATTTCAACGGTCTCTATGATGATGTTTCGACGCTGGCCCATGAGTCGGGGCATTCCATGCACTCTTTCCTTTCCAGCAAGAACCAGCCCTATGTCACCCATGATTACAAGACCTTTGTGGCCGAGGTGGCTTCGACCCTGAATGAGAACCTCCTGTTCCATTACATGCTGGGTCAATGCAAGGACAAGGATACGCGGCTGTTCCTGCTGGGCAGCTATCTTGACGTGCTTCGGGGCACACTGTTCCGGCAGGTGCTCTTTGCCGAGTTTGAGTTGCGCATCCATGAAATGGCGGAGAGCGGCGACTCGCTGACCGGGGAGAAGCTGAGCAAGCTCTACCTCGGGCTCTTGAAGACGTACTATGGCGACGAGGCCGGTGTCTGCAAGATCGATGATCTTTACGGCGTCGAATGGGATTACATCCCCCATTTCTACTATGACTTCTACGTGTATCAATACGCCACAAGCATCGTCGCCTCGTCGCAGATTTCGGCGAACATACGCGCCGAAGGCTCCTCGGCCACCGTGGAGACCGCGAGCAGAAAGGCCTACCTGAACATGCTGTCCTCCGGTTCGTCCAAGTACCCGGTGGATCTTCTCAAAGGCGCGGGCGTGGACATGGAGACCTCCGGTCCGTTCAACGCGGCCATCAAAGAGATGAACGCCATCATGGACGAAATGGAGAAGCTGGTGGCGCCTTCAAAGTAGCAGGCCGACCGGGCCATTCTTGCGAGATAATCACGGGTTTGGAACTCAGCCGGGTTCGGTGCGGAAAGCCACAGGGGACTGGCACATATTTACGTCCATGACCTGAGTCTGCCAATACAAGCCTGCACCGGAAATAGGTGCCTGTACCCGGTCCCCAGGTTACGGCACTACCGGAAGTTCGAAGCAGGCGGCCTCTTCGGCATTCCTGACGAACAGCTTTCCGTGGGCGATCACGGGGTGGTTCCAGGTTTTGCCGCTGAGCGCCTTGAAGCGGGCAATCTCTTTGCATTCTGCCGGCGTTGCGGGGATCAGGATGGCTTCGCCTTTCTCGCTCACAACGAAGAGCATGTCCATGTCCGCAAGGAGCAGCACCTGCCCGCCGTGCCGCTTGCCCTGCCAGCGCGTTTCTCCCGTGGCGGCGTCAACGCAGCAGAATCTGTCCCCGTCGAATCCGTAACAGAAGCCCTTGTGGAAGACCATGTCGTTGAAGTAGGGCCGGAACTTGGTGTTGGTCCACTTCTCCGTTGCAGACCAAACGCTGTCCTTCTTTTGTATCTGGAGCATGCGCGCGCCAATGCCCAGGGGCGTGCCCAGCAGGACCGCATTGCCGTCCACAACCCGCGGTTGAACGCAGCGCGGATTCGTCTTGGCCTGATCCGGATGTTCCCAAAGCAACTCGCCGGTTTCGGGAGCAAAGGATTGCATGCCGAAATCACTGATCATCAGCACCTGCGGTGTGTCTTCGAGGACGGAATACTGCGGCGAGCTGTAGCCGCCACCGCCGCGTCCGGCGTGCCAGACAGGATTGCCCGACAGCCGGTCATAGCAAATCAGACTTTTGCCGTCGCCGCCGTTGGTGTACACGATGAGCCAATCGTCCACTACCAGCGGCGAACTGGAGAATCCCCATCCGGGTACGCCGTGTTCGGCATCGACCGTGATGTCGCGTTTCCAGACCACTTTTCCTGTGGCGGCTTCTAGGCACTGCAGCGCGCCCCTTGCGCCCAGGGTATACAGACGGCCCTGTTCAAAGGCCGGGGTTGCGCGCGGCCCCGGTCCCATGTCGTTTTCAAAATGGGAGGGTATCCGGTTTACCCATACATCCTCGCCGGAGGCGGCGCGGCTGCACGTGACCAGTTCCTGTTCGTCGCGCTGTTCCTGGGTGAAAACATAGTCGCCCACCGCGATGTAGGACGACCAGCCCACGCCGACGCGCTTGCGCCACAGCTCGCGCGGCGGCGTGCTCCAGTCGGTCGACAACTTCACCCCGGTTACGCGGTTGTCCCGGGACGGTCCGCGGAAAGCGGGCCAGTCGCCCGGTCCCGCCTGCGCGGGCAGGACGGCCGTGCCGCCGGCTTCGGTAGCGGGCAGCGCGGGTGCGGCCTTGAGCAGCTCTTCCGCCGTCGGGCTCCAGCGCCAGGCGAGTACCGGCGTCAAACTGCCGCTCAGCCCCTCGGCGCGCAGCATGCTGAAGCCCAGCGCGCAGACCACAACCAGTGCGGCGAGCAGCCATTTCCGCAGCGACCAGCGAAGGCGGGACGTTAGTAGCATGGCCGCCACCAGGCCGGTCGTCAGGGTCGGCAGGGCGGCCAGCAGCAGCATCGGATTGTGGGCTTTCTGCGTGCCGACGATCCACAGAATTGCGGCCACGACCAGCAGAAAACCGAGCAGTCGGGAGCGCCAGGGTGCCCGGCTCGCCGCAAGCCACCAGACGGCCAGCAGCAGCAGTGCCAGAATCGGTGCGCCGATGAAACCCACCATGCTTTGTGCGTTCGTGGCACCGAAGTACAGGGTGTACAGCGATACGGAGAGGTGGACAACCACAATCACGATGGCCGGCCACAGGCGCAGGCGGACTTCTTTGGCTTCAGGAATAATCTCGGTCGGGCTGGTTGGGTCGGTCATGACAACTCCTCAGGTACGGGGTGAAGAATGCATTATGGCCGGGCTTCTTGCCCATGCACAAGTGGGAGAGGTGCCGTGGACATTGCTAACCCAGCTTTTTCAGAATCACGCGCTCGACGCAAATCGCGTTCTTCTGGTCCGGTTTGGCGTGGGGAAAGCCAGGCCCCTCGAATTTGATACTTGCCCAGACTTCATAAGACTGGTCCGGGTGCTCGGGGTCAACCGCATTGTCCAGGTCAAACTGGATTACCCAACTCCAGAAGAAGTAGACGTAATACGACTGGCCCATGGGAAAGGTGCCCAGCCGGTACCAGTGATAGCCCGAGCCGGGAATGTCTTCGGCGTGTATCACGGCTGTGCCGGGAACGCGTTTGTTGACGGTGTCATAGAGCCCCCAGGGCATAGGCAACGTGTAGCGTTTCATGTCCTCGTCGGACAATTCGAGGCGGTTGCTGACGCCCGATTCGGCCTCGGCATCGGGAACGCGTTTGGCTTCCTCCTGATAATTGCGCGACAGGTCCGCCGTGTAGTCGTAGATTGCGGCGGCCGGCGTGTCACGGAACTGCACGGGCAGGGGCGTGTTGACCGCACGTGCAAGCAGCGGTTTCAGTTCGGTTTCCATTTCGGCCAATGCGGCGGCTTGGGACACGGGGGCAATCCGGAATTCGACCTGGGTGCGCCATGTGTCGCGGCAGCGTTCCCCCACGGCGTCGCGGTCGAGCGGGAACGCCGCCGGGTCGTTGCCCGCACGGTGCCACTGCGCGACGAGGTCGCGGTAGAGCACGAGTGTGGCGCGGTCAAGCGGCAGCCGCGCGTGGCGTACGCGCCGCAGCAACACGGAATCATCTTTCACCAGCGTCTCGGCCTGGTCGAAAAGCCCCTGGGCGTTTTGCACAAATGCGAGGTCCAGGTAGTGGTACTGGTGCGGCGATGCGCCCATGCTCAGGTAGCCCGGCTTTGCCTGGGCGGCTTTTTCGAGACGGTCCAGGTAAGTGTGTAATGTCTCACCCGCCGGACCATAGAACCCATCCATGAAGATGCGTACCTGCTTCCCGTAGTCCTGGTACGGGTCCTCCAGCATCTTCATCATCATCCAGATTTTGAAGTCACGCAGGTCGGCGAGGACGGGGTACTCGTGCTCGGTGAACACGCCCTCCACGTTGTGCTCTGCGTAGAACTGGTAGCTGGTTGGATAAGTGTGCACCGAGGGCATGGGCAGGCCGTAATGGGGCGCATAGGTGACGGCGTAGTTCCAGAGGCGCAGGTTCTTCGTGATGGCCGCCCAACTCATCAGGTGCTCGCGGAAGGGCGTGTTCTCTGGGTCGGTGACCGGCTTGGTGAAGTTGCTGCCCGTGTCACACAGGCGCAGAATGAGGTTGTCGCGCGGGCGCAGCGTCTTGGGCGGCTTCTGGGTCATCATGTACGCCAGTGAGTCAATGCACACGCCCGGACATTCGTCCTTGATGGCGTCGGCAAGGTAATTGAGGAAATCGAGCAGCGGCCCCGACTCGGAGCCTTCTGCCTTGGTGATGGCCTGGCAGGCATCGCACTGGCACATGCCTTCCCAGTCGTTCTGTGAAATGTCGAACACGGTCGGCGCGGGCTGACCCCTGCGTTCCGCATCGTCGCGCGCACCGGCAATGTAGGCTTTCAGCTTCTCCACAAACGCGGCGCGCAGTGCGGCGTTGGTCAGGCACAACTGGGACATGTCCTTTTGGCGTTGACCGTTGATGAGCGAATACCACTCCGGATGCGCGGCAAAGTACTTGTCGGGCGGGAAATAGGCGTTGAAGGTGTGCACATGGTAGGGCGGGCCGTAGCCCATTTCGCCGCCGTACTCCGCGCCGATGCCCGCGTCGCCGTCGCGGTTGAGCCGGTTGCGCGCGGCGAAGCGGCCGTTGTCGCCGCCGTAGAGCATGTAGATATCGCGGTAACGGAACGTGGGTTTGCCGTGACGGTTCATCTCGCCCACGGACAGATCGGGTGTCTTGGGCACCGATTCCTCATAGGGATTCCACCAGTGCACCCCCACCTCGTCCTCCAGAAAGTGATAGACGGCGTACAGCGTGCCGCGTGGCCGGCCACCCGCCAGCACCAGGTCGTTGCCGTGGGTGCGGATGGCCCATTCCTCCGGCCCCAGCGCGCCGGAATCGATGCCAGCCTCCTTGGCCTTTACCGTTGCGCCGACATACAGGTGGACTCTGTCCGGCGCAGCCTCCGCTTCGCTCACGACGGGAAACGCGGTCCCGACAGCCTCTCCCAAGTACGCGGCCAGTTCCTTTGCCGCGGTCTTATCAGCGGCGACGGCACCATTGCACAACACAATTTGGGCAGTGCCCGACCCCCCTTCAGCGAGTCTGAGCGTTGTTGCGGACGATGCCCCCGCAAGAAATGCCGTCAAAACAAAGAATGCTGCATAACCGCGCATGGTCAAATCCCTTCTTCTTGAAACGGGAGCATTATGCGGCGGAAAGGGCGACACAGTCCAAGTGCGCAGCCCGCTTTCTCGCCGCATGGGGTTTCCCTTAGACAAAGGACGGTGGAAACGGGTAAACTCCGTTTTTGCCGCACGGAACGCGGCACTTTGGAGCATTTTGGACATGCCACGGGCCTACACGCGGATGAACAACGGTTCGGCAGTCGTTGGAAACGATTGGATCGAGCGTTGCTGGTCGGAGTTTCTGTGCAAGACGGTGGAACTGCGCCAGAAGCTGCCGGGGGGCTATGTCGAGTGGATCGAGGCGTCGGGGACTGACCTCCGGTTGGAGATGGACGGTGTGCCGCTCCGTCTGGAGTCGGCGGGGCCGCCGGAATGGAGTGATTCGTGCGACACCTTTGGGGCTGCCGTGACGGCCCGATGGCCCGGACCCGGTTGGGTGGTGGCGGTGCACACCACGGCGCTGCACGAGCATCCCGCGTTGGTGCGGACCGTCGAGGTGTCCAATTTGGGCGTCCGGGATTTTACCCTGACGGCCGTGGCGGTAGACGTGCTGGCGCTGCGCCGGGACGGTGCAGGCGTGCTGACGCACGGTCTGGCGCGGCGGTCGGAGGCGGCGGCGTGGGAGACGGAAGAGCGCGCCGTGGCGGCGGAGTTGCAGGGGCGCGGGCGTCTGGGACTGCTGCTTGGACTGGAACACGGAGGGCGTTACGAACTGTTTGATCCTGACCCGTCGCGGTGCGTCCTGGCCTTGAACGCGCCCGCCATGGTTGCGCCGGACAAGACCGTGCGGTTAACAAAGTCATTTATGATTCCCTATTCTGGAGACCCAAACATGATGGTGTCGGGAAAACTGGCGGACCTGTTGCGCCTGCTGCGTGACCAGGGACGGCGCGAACAGGAGAAGGCGGCTGAAACAGCATGAGCACCACCGGACCGACGATGCATTTGTGGATTCACGCCGTCGCGCACGGCGGTGACGGCTTGGGTCGTCTGGAGGAGGGCCAGGTTTGTTTCGTGCCTTTTGCGCTGCCGGGTGACCGGGTGAAGGTGCGGGTGCACAAGCGCTCGGCCACGGCCACCTGGGCGCGCTTGCTGGAGGTGGTGACCCCCTCGCCGCACCGGACCGAGTTTATCGGCGACAATCCGGCCATGGCCGAGGCGTACATTTGGGGCTGTTTCGGCTATCCCGAGCAGGGTGAGTGGAAGCATCGAATTGTCACCGAGTGCCTGCGCCGCATTGGCAAAATTGAAACCGAGGTGGAATGGGTTGAGGACCCGGGACAACGGCTGGGTTACCGGACCCGTGCGGAGTTTCACGGCGACGGCACTCGCCTGGGCCTTTATGCGGCCCAGTCGAACCGGATTGTGCCCATGACGCGCTGCCCCCTGTGCAACGATGTGGTGAACAACGCCTTCCGTATTCTGGCCGAATTGCGCGTGCGCGGGTCGGTCATGATTACTGCCCACCCGGAAACAGGCGAGATTATGGTGTGGACCGTCCCCTCGGAACTGGACCGTGTCCGCGGGGCCTTTCCGCTGGCCAACGCGCTGGGCGACGGCCGGCCGCGGGCGGTGTTTGAGGTGGACGGGGTTCCGATTGTGAACGGTGCCTTCTGCCAGTCCAGCCTTACGCTGAACCGCATGCTGCTGCGGGTCGTTACGGAAATGGCGGGTACTCCGGCTTCCGTGCTGGACCTGTACTGCGGCAACGGCAATCTTTCGCTGTGGGCCGCCCGGCAGGGCGCGCGGGTGGAGGGCTATGACCATGCGCCCGAGGCGGTGCAGGCGGCGGACGCGCTGGGACTGGGCAGTTACGGCCGCGGCGGCGAGGTGCTGATGGCCGAGGCGGTGGCCCGGGGCGGATTCGAGACGGTGATTCTCGATCCGCCGCGGTCGGGTGCGTTGGCGCTGGTGCCGACACTGGAGAAGTCTGACGCGGAACGGATAGTGTACGTGTCCTGCGACCCCGCGACACTGGCGCGGGATTTGAAGATGCTGGCGGCGGGCGGATGGCGCCCCGAGCGGGTGGTGGCCCTGGACCTGTTTCCGCAAACACCGCATGTGGAGACCGTGTGCCTGCTCCGGCGGGACGGCACGGAGGAGACGGAATCGTGAAGCATATCTGCGTGTATGCCGCGTCGAGCGACGCGGTGGACGAGGAATACAAGGAAGCCGCGCGGCGCACGGGAGCGCTGATTGGCCAGCGCGGGGCCACGCTGGTGTACGGTGCGGGCAAGATTGGGCTGATGGGCGAGTGCGCCCGTGCCGTGCACGGGCACGGCGGCCATGTGGTCGGCGTCATCCCGGACCGGCTTGTGGACCTTGAGCTTGAATACCGCGAAGCGGACGAGTTGATTGTCACCGAGACGATGCAGGACCGCAAGGCCATTATGGCCTCACGCGCCGACGCGTTCATTGCGCTGCCCGGCAGTTTCGGCACGCTGGAGGAGATCATGGAGGTGCTGACACTGAAGCAGCTCGGCTATCACGCCAAGCCCTGCGCGTTCATCAACACGCGCGGCTTCTACGACTGGCTCTTCGCGTTCTTCGGAACGCTGGTGCACGAGAGTTTCCTGAAGGAGGCCAGTCTCGACATGTTCGCCGTTTGCGCCACGCCGGAGGCGGCCTTTGAATATCTGGACAGCTATGAACCCCATTCGTTGCCGAAGAAGTGGTTCTGAACATGCTGAACCGTCCCAGCACTGCCGCCCTCCGTCACGGACTCATGTTCGGCGCGGTGCTGGCTTTTTTCTTCACGTCCGGAGCCTGCGGTCTCGTGTACCAGGTGGCGTGGACACGCGAACTCGCCCTGCTCCTCGGCGCGCGCGCCTATGCCGTCAGCCTGGTGCTGTCCATCTTCTTTCTGGGCCTTGGAATGGGCAGCCTGTGGGGCGGCCGTCTGGCCGACCGCGTGCGGCGGCCCCTTCTGGTCTACGCACTTTTTGAGACATTGATTGGCCTGTGGGCGGTGGCCTTTCTCGGATTGATGGGTCCGGCCGAGAGCGTCGTGGTCGCCGCATTGCGCGCTTTCGAGTTTTCATGGTTTTCCGGCGTGCTGTTGCGGGGCGCGGCTGCCTTTGTGCTGCTGATCGTGCCCGTGACGTTGATGGGCGCGACCCTGCCGCTGCTGTCCCGCTTTGTGGCGGATGATCCGGCGTTAAACGGGCGGCGCATCGGCGCACTCTACACGTTGAACACCCTTGGCGCGATGATGGGCTGTTACCTGGCGGGCTTTCTGCTGCTGCAGCGTTTTGGCTATGCACGGACAACTCTGATCGCGGCAGGGCTGAACCTGGCCATCGGCGTGGCCGCGGCACTGCTGTCCCGCGTGCGGCCTGCGAGGGAGTGTGGGACAGGCGCCCCCGCCTGTCAACCATCGGACCCCGCTCACATGCTGACAGCCGAGGGCGGCTGTCCCACATTGCCTTCCGGTTGGCTGATGGCCGCTTTCGCCGTGACAGGCTTTACGGCGCTCGCGCTGGAAGTGCTGTGGACACGCCTGCTGGCGATGGTCTTTCTGGGCACCACCTACGCGTACACAACCATGCTGACGACGCTGCTTTGCGGGCTGGCGCTGGGTGGGCTGGCCGGCTCGGCCGTGGTGACGCGCATCCGCAACGCGGCGGGCGCGGCCGGTATGCTTCTGGGCGCACTGGCCCTGGCCTACCTGCTGACCGTGCCGTGGTTTGCCCAGTTGCCGGGCCAGTTCCTGAAAATGCAGGAGAGCGCCGGCCATGACTGGGACGCCGAGGTGCGGGTCAAGTTCATTCTCGCCTTCTTCACCATGTTCCCGGCCACCTTCCTTTCCGGCGCGCTGTTCCCCGTGCTGGTCCGCGCCGTGGCGCAGACCGCCGGACGTGTGGGCCGCGATGTGGGCGGGCTCTACGCCGCCAACACGCTGGGCGGCGTGCTGGGCGCGGCCGCGGGCGGTTTCGTGCTTTTGCCCGTGCTGGGCGCGCAGCGCAGCATGGAGTTCCTGGCCCTGCTGCCCGCGCTCGCGGGACTGCCGCTGCTGCTGCGCTGTCCCGTCACGTCGATGCGGGTGAAGAGCGCGGCCGTGCTCGTGCTGGTCTGCGGGCTCGGCGCGGTGTGGATATGGCTGCCCCAGGACATTTCCCGCACGATAAATGCGTCTTACATGCCGGCGGACCACGAGGTACTATATTACCGCGAGGGTATCGAGGGCACCGTGGCGGTGTCGCAGCCGAAGGGCGAAAAAGACGGCACGAACCGGGTGCTCTGGATCAACCGCGTGCAGGCGACCACCTCCATTGAACGCGGTGTCAAAATGAACCGTCTGGAAGGCGCGTTGCCGCTGCTGTTTGACCGCAATCCCCGCGAAGTCCTCTTCATGTGTTTTGGTTCGGGCATCACCTGCGGAACGCTTGCATTGTCCGACTTCGACCGGATCGATGCGGTGGAAATATCGCCGGACGTGCTCACTGCCGCCCCCTGGTTCAAGCACGACAACCTTGGTGTGACGGAGCGCAAGAACGTTCACTTCATCATCGACGACGGGCGCAACCATCTGTTGCGCACGAAGAACCGTTATGATTTCATTACCTTTGAACCCATGCCGATGGCCGTGGCGGGTGTTTCAGCCTTCTACACCCGCCAATACTACGAACTCTGCCTGTCCCGGCTGAATCCCGGCGGCATGGTCTCGCAATGGGTGCCCATGCACGGGTCGAGTCCCGAAGTGGTGCGCTCACTGGTGCGCACCTTCACCGGCGTGTTTCCCGAGTACTGCGCATTTTTCGTCAATGCCGACCTCTTCCTGATTGGGTCAAATCAGCCCTTGAAACTCGACTATGACGCGGCGCGCCGGCGGTTGGCCGTGCCCGAACTGGCGCAGGCGCTGTCGGCGGTGGGGCTTCCGGATGCAACCGAATTGATGGGCTGCTTTGTCATGGACAAACCCGCGCTCACCAAGTTTGCGGAAGGCGGTACGGAAATGACCGATGACCTGCCCTGGGCCGAGTACACCGCGCCAAAGCTGGTCTATGCCCGCAGGGTGCCCGAGAGCCTGGACCTGCTCAGGTCGCAACTCGCCTCGCCGATGGCGATTATGGACCCGGCCTCAATAAACGCGGAGGAGCGGGCGGCCGTAGAGCGGAGGCACCAGTCGCGGGTGAGCGACATTATTGCCACGCGCGGCTACTACGGCGGGCTGGTGATGGGGACCGAGGCGCTGGACGGGTTCATTAAGTCTCTGAGCATCGACCCGGTCAATCCCAATGCCCGATATTACCTGCTCCAAATTGCAACAGCACAGGCGGAGACGTTCATGAAATGGCGGGAAAGGGACAAGGCGGAGGCGGTGGTCAACGCGGTGCTTGGGGTCCTGCCGGACGCCACGGAATTGCGGGGGATCACGGCCCCGGAAAAATAGGAGCAGGGAAGACAGAAACGGTAGCGGTTGTCTCAAGTGTTTTGATATACTGAAGTTGCCGTGTCGCAGGCAGAACTGGCTGCACAGTGGCATTCAAAGGTCGGTTAATGACAAAAATAGACGCGAGAAGATTCTACATTGAGGCGACCGTGCTTGCCTGTCTCGGCGTGCCGCTTGTGGGGTTGCTGGATTATTGGACCGGCTATGGTCTGCAAGTTTCCATTCTCTATCTTATTCCGGTGTTTGGTGCGGCGTGGTATTGCGGTTTGTGGCCGGGTGTGGTCGTTTCAGTGCTGACCAGCATCATGTCCCTTTTGGTGGACATACAGTTGGGGCATGCCAACGCTGGTCTTTGGGTGTCCGGTTGGAATGCGGCCATGCGCCTGTGGCTTTTCTTCCCGGTGGCCTATCTGGCGTCGAATCTTCGCGCGCATTTGGAGCGGGAGCGGCGCTTTGCCCGGTTGGACCCCCTCACGGGAATACTCAACGGACGGGCGTTCAGCGCCGAGGCGGAGCGGTTCATTGCCCTGTCGAAACGCAAGACGCAACCCATGACGGTGGTCTATATCGACTTGGATGATTTCAAGAGGGTAAATGACACCCAGGGCCACAGCGGGGGGGACAAGATTCTTTGCGCGGTGGCGAACACGCTGCTCAAATGCACGCGCCCCTATGATTTGGTTGCGCGGTTGGGCGGCGATGAATTCTGCGTGCTGCTGCCCGACACCGACTCCGCTGAGGCGAAGTCATTCATGGCCAAGGCCTCTGAAAGACTGGAACAGGAGGCCAACCGCAGCAACTGGCAAGTGTCTTTCAGTGTGGGCGTGGCGACTTTTCCCGTCCCGCCGGCATCGGTGGATGTGGCGTTGGGCGCTGCGGATGAACTCATGTATCAGGCAAAGCGGTCCGGCAAACGGCAGGTTGTTCACAAAGAATGGCCTGTGCCGGACGATTGGGAACCGGAAGGACGGGGGCGGAAGAGCAGCGGGTGGTGAGGGGCAGCGGCAGGGGGGAAGGAAATGCACGCCCGCATTGAACAACGCGCGCTTCCAAGTTTGTCTCTGAAGCCGGGTTTTGGACCGGTTCAGCCCTTTAAACCGGTCAAGTCAGGTTCCAGCTTCACATTCTCGCCGATGACTTCTTCCATCGTCAGCCGGGTTCCGCGGGCGGCGGCCTCCCGGCCCAAGATCGCCGTGAGTGTTCCGTCCACGGCGCGCTGTACGGTGGAATTGTCGAACCTGCCCTCAACAATGGAACGGTGAAACGCGTCGATGTTGCGCATGGCTCCCTGATCGTAGAGACTTACGACCTCCCCGCCGTCGAACGGATTTGGCCCCCCCTGCAGAAATGATTTACCCCAATAGCTGACTTGGGCGCTGCCAAGCTGGCCGTGAATATTGCATACCAGACTCCGTCCGTGGTCGGGGATTTCCAGGGTCTGATGGTTCCAGAGAAGCCCGTCGGCGCATTCATAGGTCACAAAGTAGAGGTCGCGGAAATCGCTCTGGGGGTTGGGCCTCCGGATTCGTGTGCATCCAACGGCGCTGACGGGGCGCTGACGGATAATCCAGATGGCGGCGTCAATGGCGTGGATGTCATAGTTGACAATCAGATCGCCGCCCAGCGGGATGTCGTTGTTCCAAATCAGCCCGCGCAAACGGCTTTCAATGGTCTTTTCTCTGGGCGGGTCCGCGCGCATGGTTTTCGCGCCGCCGCCGCCAAGCGTTGTGACGGCGAATTGCGTGCCCAACCCGCCATCCCAGATGCGTTTGGCCACCTCCATGTTCACGGGGTCGGTGGGCATCTGGTAATCGATATGGAAGCAGCGTTCCTTTTCCGTGGCCAGTTTGCCCGAGGCCAGGATGGACATGCAGCCCGGCACGTCTATGGCGACCGGCTTCGCCATGTAGACATGGCATCCCGCTTCCACGGCGGCCTTTGCCTGTTCGGGATAGAAATAGCAGACGTCTTCGATGGCCACAGCCTCAATTCCGCTATCCAGAAGTTTCTTGTAGCCGGACAGGCCGGTGAATCGGCGCGCTTTGTCCACCCCGACGGCATCTCCGCACGCGTCCACGGCATCCTGGAAGTAGTCGGCCAGGGCATGCACCTCGTAACCGCCGTGTTGCTTGAACAGCCCGGTAAGCCAGGCCCCCCGACCTCCGCACCCGATAACCCCCAGCTTGACCCTGCGTTCCGGCTGCTTTTGACCGGTCTCCTGCCGGTCGGCCGCCATGGCTGTCGCCGAGGCAAGCAGCGGGGCCGATGCGGTGGCGGAGACCATGCCGCCCATGAAACGTCTACGGGTCATGGATTCCTGTGAAGTTTGTCCAAGCGAGTGCGCCCCGTGCATGTCCATGTTCTGCAACTCCTCTTGATGGTTCCCGCATTCATGTTTTTTCGGCGAAACCGGTTCTTGCCCGTTGATTCTACTACTTCAGACGGTGGCCCGTCATCACCCGCATACAGTCAGGATGGAATCGTCCTTGTGCTATGCTCATGCGAAATGTCAAAAACAGGGGTTGTGCATGGACGTTATTGAACAGGGTGTGCAGGAGCGTATGGACGGAGGCGCCGCCCGCTTGGGCGCATGCCGGCCGGACTCCGTGTCAAAACCACCCCATGAAACCATGATTTATGACAGCATCTCAAAGGTTCCGGCCGTTTGGGATGCGCTGGTTGAAGGCAGGTCTCTTTTCTTGACTCGTGACTACCTTCGCGTGTTGGAGGACCATGGGCCGGCCGGCGTTCCGGCCCGCTATGCCGTGATTATGCGCAACCAGGCGCCCCTGGTGGCGGTTGCGGCCCATATAATCCATGTGGACAACCAATTGCTTGCCGTTCGGGACCGCACCGAGTTTAATGCGGCGCAACGGCCGTTTGGTCGCCTGTTTGACAGCGGCTTGACCTGGTTGCGGAACAAGGGTCTGGCCGCGGCGGGCCGGAACATTCTATTCTGCGGCAACCCTTTCTCCTGTGGATTGCACGGTATCGCCTTTGCGAAGGGTGAAGACCCGGAGTTTCTCTGGTCGGTCGCGCTTGATGCGCTTGGTCACATCCAACAGGCAGACAGGCAGACCTCCTTCATCGTCATAAAAGACATTCTGGGGGATTGCACGCACCATGCGCCTCCTCTGCTCAACCAACGGTTTGCCCGTTTTCAAATTGAACCGAGTATGGACCTGCGCATTCCCCCATCATGGCACTCGCACGCGGATTATCTTGAGAGTCTGAACGCCAAGTACCGCAAGGCTGCGCGGAAAACCTGCGATGCCATCGAACGCTTTGGGGCTGTAGTGGAGGGGTTGCATGAACTGGGGCCGGAGGAGAAGCCGCTCCACGACCTCTATGCCCAGGTCGAGCGCCGTGCCCAGGTCAGATTCGGACTGTTCAGCCCCGGCTATCTGTCTGCCCTGGCGGAGATGATGGGGCCAACCCGTTTTCGGTGCTCCGTGATTCGCAAGGGTTGCGGTCTCGTGGGTTTTTCCATGGTACTCAAGGATGGCGACACCGCCGTCGCCCATGTGGTGGGTTTTGACTATGAGGCGAACAAACAGGCACCTGTCTACCTGCGTTTGCTTCACCAAGTCATCACGGACGGCTTGTCCCTCGGTTGCCGTGAGATTCATTTTGGCCGGACCGCCCTCGAGCCAAAGGCGCGGCTTGGTGCCCTGCCAACGAAGACGGAAATCTGGCTCAAGCATTCCAGCCCCATGATTAACCGTGTTGTCGGGCCGCTGTTGCGCCTTGTTCCCCAGGACACGGCACCCCGTCGGTTGCCTTTTCGCTCGTAGCTGTCCGTGCTTTCCGACACGGTTAGCCGGGCGTCTTGATTCGACCGGGGGCAACTGCTAGGCTTGAGCGTGCAGGAGAATTGCGGCAGTTAATGTGCCGCTGACATGGCGGGAAAGGGATTGGGATGAGATTGTTGGATTTCTTCAAGACCGGCCCCGACAGGCCGGTCTCGCTGGACAACGAGGCGGTCAGGCAACTCTACGAGCGGAAACGGCGGTCCGTATTCTTTGGCCTGATTTTCGGATACAGCTTTTTCTACGTGTGCCGTCTCACGATTTCCGTTGCCAAGAAGCCCATCATCGACAGCGGCGCGCTCAATGCCGATCAACTGGGCTCCATCGGTTCCGCCTTCTTCCTTACCTATGCCTTTGCCAAGCTGATCAACGGTTTCCTGGTGGACCGCAGCAACATCGGCCGCTTCATGTCCACCGGCCTGCTGGTTTCGGCGGTCATCGTGATCGCCTTCGGCTTCACCAACGCGTTCTGGATGTTCGTGCTGCTCTGGGGGCTCAACGGCTGGTTCCAGGCCATGGGCTCGGCCCCGAGCGGCGCATCGATTTCACAGTGGTTCAGCAACCGGGAACGGGGCAGACGTTACAGCACCTGGAGCATGGCTCATCCGACCGGTGAGGGCATGAGCATGGTGCTCAGCGCGGCCATCATCTCCTATTTTGGCTGGCGCTGGGGGTTCTGGATTGCCGGGTCCGCCGCCGTCGTCGTCGCGCTCATCCTCTACAGGCTGCTGGCCGACCGCCCCCGGACCTACGGTTTGCCCACGGTGGCCGATTACAAGAACGACCACACCGTGGAGACTGCCCGGAACGACGACGATGTCAACCGCGCGCAGTTGGAGGTGCTGAAGAACCCCTACATCTGGATTCTCGGCCTGTCCTGCGTGGCCGTTTACATAGCGCGGTACGGCGTCAGCGGCTGGGGAATCATGTACCTGCAGGAGGCCAAGGATTACACGCTCATTACCGCGGGATTGGTGTTTGGCTGGTCTAAGCTGTTCGAAATGACGGGTGCCATCAGCTCCGGATTTGTGTCCGATTACGTTTTCGGCGCGCGCCGCAATGTCACCACGCTCCTGTACGGTCTGGTCATGATATCGGGGTTGGTCGTGCTGTATATGAGTCCGTCCACGCGCCTGGCCGACCTGGACCTGTCGGCAAAAGAGGCGCTCAAGGCCGGTCCGGTGGGGGAATCCCTGCGGCAGGTGTTCCAGCAGAAGCAAATTGGACTTCCCGAGCATGCGACGGTGGAAGTCCATGAGGCGAAGAAAGGCGAGAACGCGGTGTGGCTGGTCAAGAATGACCGCTGGTATCTCTTCTGGACGGGATGCGCCGTGGAGGAGTTGCCCAAGCAACTGAAGGTGACCGCACAGTTTCACCCGTCGAATCTGGGCGGTCTCGCCGTGTTCGGGCAGGGTCTTGGCGGCCTGCTTGTGTTTGTG
>CAIJOU010000745.1 GCA_903822375.1 Candidatus Hydrogenedentota bacterium | reverse complement strand
CCGGGAACCGGATGCATCGCTCATATTCGGCATGAGCCGGGGTGTCTTCTACACGTTCTTCCTGATCGCCCTGGGCATATACTTCCTGGTGCAGTCGTATCGCCGGCCGGCAATAGCGTTTCCGTACACGACGAACCCCGTTTCCGCGCCACCGGAAACGAAGAAGGCGGCGAAAAAGCGCTGACTTGCGGATGGCCAGTCACCTGGTTTTGGCGGTCCGGGTCCGAGCGGCAACGTCGCAGGAAGCCACACCGCACGTGTTGGAGACCTGCGGTCGGAAGCGTGGCGCGGTCGGGAAACCACGCCACAACTGCTGAGAGCAGACGGGCGCGAAGAATAAACCTGCAACGAAAAGCACCCCCGACTTGCGTCGGGGGTGCTTGTTTTGGGTGTCGTCGGGACGGCGCTATTGCGCCGCTTTGCTCGCCCACATTTCGAGTCCGTCATAGGGATTGGCCAAGCCGACGAACAGGCGGCCGAAGGCGGACTTCATGGTTCGAATTCCGTAGTTGTTGTGGTTGCCAAAGCCGTCGGCATTCACACAGTACCACTTCTTCCCGTCCTGTGTCTTATAGAGGTCGGCACCGGCATTGGATTTCCACGCGGCCAGTTCAAGGGAGGTCATCAGGAACACTTTCTCCTCTGGGTCGGTGGATTTTGCTTCTATGCCCATCATGCCAAGTATATAGCTGGGATGGGAGAACATGTAGCTCAGGCCGGGCATGATGTCGTAGGTGCCCACGTAGAACCAGCCGTCATGCTCGCACATGGACCACATGTAGGCATTTGAGCGTTCGCCGAAGCCGCTCCTCTCGCCGCCGATGGAATTGGGCCCCGCCACGGCCTCCCAATGGTCTTCGGTGTCGATGCGCAGCAGGTCCGCCGGCTTGAGGCCGCCGAGAATCATGCGCATGATAAAACTGGCCTGCGAGCCCACATACAGGTGATCCTGCCAGACATGCATGGTCATGAACGCCTCGTTGAGCCAGCGCGGTCCGCCGTGCTCGATCACCCTGACGGGGGCGGGGTCAGAACCCTCCGGCCCCTCGAGTTTCCATACCTCCGCGCCCTGGAGCGGATTGTGCGTGCCCGCATAGAGCCATCCGTTGAACGATTCCAGCGTGAAGATGCCGACATTGTTCTTGTTTCCGAAGCCGTTGTCCATAACGGTCCAAACGGTGGCGCCGTCGGTGGCCAGAATAATCGCGCTGGGCGCATCCGCCGCCTTGGCCGCGCTTCCCTCCCCCGCCGCCTTGTCCACCATTGCGTAGTCGTTGTAGTACGACATGTACAGCAGGCCGTTGTGGACCGTCATGCCGCGGATGGAACCGACCTGGTCGGTCACCCAAAACTGTTCCCAAGTTCCCGGTTCACCGGTCTGCGAACGCCACAGGGAGGTGGTGTCACCGCGTCCGCCCGCGTACAAATAGAGTGTTCCGTTGGACTGGTTGCGGTAACTTTTCATGGACCTGAAACCGTGAGGCCGGTTATGGTCATCCATGTTCAGATTGCGCGTGTCCAGCACGCGCTCCCACGTCGTGGGGGAAGCGTCGGGCCGGTAGCGCCGGATTTCGGGATACACCGACTGGCGGTTCGGCTGAAAACCTTTCCATTGCTGCACCCGGTTCCATGTGCCGACATAGACAAAGCCGTCCTCGGCGGATTTGCCGTCCGGCACGAAGTACTCCATGGACCAGGGATAGTCGTTCTGGTCCTGCACCTGGTCCACGGGGTCAAAGCCGTTGGCACTAATCTTCTCGAAGTCCCCCTTGTTGAGCCCGCCCGGTCCCTTTTCTGGCTGTCGAAGACATCCGGATAATAGAACCAACGCCACGATACACACTGCCGCAATAGACAAAGATATAATGCCGAATCTCATGGTCTGCCTCCTTGGTTGCGCAAATGATATAGGTTCGGGCTCAGAAACGCAAAGAAGAAGCTTCAAGCCCGCCGCAAGAGACCGGGAGGCCACGGGCCGGAGTGATGACGCGCTCTGCGTGGCGCATCATGATGCTATAGCATCTTGACATCACTCCAAATCGGTGGCATACTTCCTCCATGAGAACGACCGTGACCATAGACGATGACCTGCTGGCGGCCGCCAGGAGTCTGGCCCGCGCGAACTCGGAACCGGTGGGACGTGTCCTTTCGGACCTCGCGAGACGCGGTTTGCGCGAGGCTTCCCGCGCAGACCTCGAGCACGAGGGGATGTTCCCCGTGTTTTCAGTCAAAGCCGATGCGCACCCCATCACGCTTGAAGATGTCAAGCAGTTGGAAGATGAGGCGTGAGCGTCGGCCTGCTGGATGTCAACGTGTTGATTGCGCTGGCGTGGCCCTCGCATGTCCACCATCGCCTTGCACATGCATGGTTTGCGGCAAACCATTCGGCCGGATGGGCAACCTGTCCGCTGACGCAATGCGCCTTCATTCGTGTATCCTCGAACCCCAAAATCATTCCAGAGGCTGTCCCGCCCACGGTAGCCCTGGCACTGCTTCGGGAGATGGTATCGCTTCCGCATCACGTCTTCTGGCCGGAGGACATCCCCTTTTGCGACGAGGC
The DNA here is from genome assembly GCA_903822375.1 of Candidatus Hydrogenedentota bacterium. GTDB lineage: Bacteria > Hydrogenedentota > Hydrogenedentia > Hydrogenedentales > CAITNO01 > CAITNO01. Next base: position 3,336 of record CAIJOU010000745.1, on the reverse strand, counting down.
AATTCCCACTGATTTGCTCGTCAGCCACCGGCAAGTAACCGACGCATATCTTTTGGGGCTTTCCATCCGGAATGGGGGCAGGCTGATTACCTTTGACCACGGGTTGTCCGCGCTTCTTCCCAAGAAAAGCCCGCAACGGGCCGCCCTCGAAATCCTGGGTGTCGACAACTGACCACCCGTTCTCCGCATTGCAGATGAGGTTGATCCAGCCGGATTGGAAAACCAACGCCAACGCAAAGCGGCGATGCGTGCACTATGGAGCCGCCGGCACGAGCCGCTATAATGTCCCGGCCCAACGGCGGGCATGGAGCAAACGACATATGAAGAATCCCAAAATTGTTGTTATCGGCGCGGGCAGCGCCTCGTTTGGCCTGAGCGTGCTGGGCGCCATTTTGCAGGAACCGGGACTGCACGGCGGAACACTGGGACTGGTCGACCTAAACGGCGAGGGACTGGACAAGATTGCCGCACTGGCAAAACGGCTGAACCGGGAATGGGACACGGGCTTCACCATTAAATGCTCCACCGACCGGCAAGACATGCTGCCCGGGGCGGATTTCGTGATACTGTCCATCGCGGTGGACCGCGAGAAGTGCTGGCAGTCGGACTTCGACATTGCGAAAAAGCACGGCATCATGCACTACGCGGAGAACGGCGGACCCGGCGGGTTCATCCACGCCGCGCGCAACATTGCCATTGTCATGGACATTTTCCGGGATATTGAGCGGCTTTGTCCCGATGCGTGGCTGCTGAATTTCACCAATCCGATGGCGCGCATCTGCACGGCCGCCAAGCGGCACACGCGGGTGAAAACCCTGGGCATCTGCCACCAGTTGGCCTTCGGCTACATGATGCTGGGCAACCTGTTGTCGGAGGAACTGGGCATCGATGTTCCCAAGGGCTACCGTTTCGTCTGGAAGGATGAGGCCATGGCCCATGAGCATGACATCGCGGACGCGGCGATGCGGAAAATGGACGTGGTCGCGGCGGGCACAAACCATTTCACGTGGATGCTGGACATCCGCGAGAAACACAGTGGCCGCGACCTCTATCCGCTGGTGATGGAGCGCGTAAACGCGCATGACCCGGGCTTTGAGCCGCTAACGAAAGAAATGGCGAAGATCTTCGGCCTTTTCCCCGTTCCCGGCGACTGCCACATGGTCGAATACCTGCCCTACACGCACAACATGCACCGCAATACCTGGCAGAAATACGACGTGCAGATGTACCCGCTGGATGGGGCGGTGTCCAAGCGCGATGAGATGTGGGAGAACATTGAGGCCATGGGCGCCGGACGCATGTCCATCGACGCCATGCGCCATGTCCGCTCGGAACGGGCCGAAAAGGTCATCGCCGCCATGGCCACGGGCGAAACTCTTTATGAACAGGCCCTGAACCTGCCCAACGAGGGCTATATCACCAACTTGCCGCAGGACGCCATTGTGGAGGTGCCTGCCATGGTGGGCGCCGGCGGACCGAGGGGTGTCGGTGTGGGTGCCCTGCCCGAGGCGGTGGCCGAACTGGTCCGGCGTCAGATTACGGTGGTGAATCTTGCGGTCGATGCGGCCGTTTTGGGTGACCGCACGCTCGCGCTGCAGGCGCTGACGCTCGACCCGATGGTGGACGACCCGGAAGTGGCGCGGGCGCTCTTGGACGACTTCCTCGCCGCCAACCGGGCCTATGTGCCGCAGTTCTTTAGGGTCTAGGGTCTAGGGTCTAGGGTCTAGGGTCTGGGGCAAAGGGCAAAGGGTGAAGGGCAGTTTGGCGCTACGGGAAACCTTGGCGGGGTGATGGCAGTCTGTATGGGACCTGTTTTTGCGAAGTAATGGAGTTGAATTCATGAAACTCGTCCCATCTATCGTCGTAATCGCCTCTCTTTTCGCGGCACTTCCCTGCGAGGCCATCGGCACGCGCACCCACGCTGAAATCGGCATGCGCTGCATTGAGGACTATCTTCTCAATGCGGACGCGATGCTGCCCGGCCTGGGGACCATGTTCAAGACGCTGGAGAACCGCCGCATCCTGTACCGGGCCTGCGAGTTTCCCGACTGGGGCTACGGCGGGATAAATCCCAACGCGGGCGAGGCCAGTCACTGGCAGCCTTTCAACCAGATTTGGGCCAACCTGCTTGCGGAACGGCACTACACGATGCCGCCCGACGCCGAAGGGCAAAAGGAACTGGCCTACTTCTTCGGGGCGGTCTGTCACGACATCGCGGACATCCCCTGGCATTTCGGCCATGGCAGCTACAAATCGTTCCTGCAAATGTCCGCGGAAATGGACCATGCTTCGCACGGCGACACGGAAATCGGCGTGGATTTTGTGCGCTACACGCAGCAACCGCTCCGGCACATCGGCTACCTGTCGAACTATGTTCCCTTTGAAACCATCATGACGGTCATGCAAAAGGCCAACCTCGGTGTCACGCGGGAACAGTTGCAGAGCGGCATTACCCGCGAGAACTTGATCATGTGGTTTGGCCCGCTGGTGGCACAGTACTACGCCGCCCAGAACCGGGTCGCGCTGCCCTGGTGCATGGCGCACGTCGAGGACTACTACTACGGCGGCATGCGGCACGATTCCGCGGCGTGCGCCGTGTGGGTGCGGCACTGGTACGCTGAAATAATGGGTGGTCGCTGTCTTCAGCAGATGCCCCGCTATTTCGACAAAGGGGACCCCAACCAGGACTATGTCCCCTACCTTGGAGTGGCAGACACAAGCCTGTTCGAGCGGCTACCGGACAACAATGCCGGACAGGAGCCAATTCTGGAGGCGGGCGGGCCGGCGGGCGACCGCCGCGCGGTACTGGTGCGCTTTGATCTAAGCGGCGTCCCCAAGGACAAACCGTTCAGCAAGGCCACGCTGTGGCTGGCGTCGGCCGGGCCGGCGGAGAACGCCGTTGCCGTGCCGGCATCCATTTCGGTGGCTCCCGCCTCCGGGGCATGGCAGGAAGGCGACGGCGTCAGCGACCCGTACAACGGCAGCACCGGCCGCGCCGCCGCGCCGGAGGAGGCCAAGTGGAGCGCTGTTCCCGTGGACGCGGCCGCGAACGCCGTGGCGGCCACGCTTCAGAACACGGCCGCAAACCAATGGATGTCCGTGGATGTAACGCCGATGGTGCAAGGATGGCTCAAAGACCCGGGAACCAACTTCGGGTTTGTGCTGCGCGGCGCGGACGATGCGGGCACGGCGGCGCGGTTCTACTCGGCACAGGCGTTCCAAGCCGATGCGAGCGGCTACTGCGGCGGGACACGCGTGGCGTTTCGGCCCATGCTGATACTGCTGCCGTAAATCCGGGCACAAGGCCATCGGGAGTAGACCTGCGGTCGGAAGAGT
>CAIJOU010000744.1 GCA_903822375.1 Candidatus Hydrogenedentota bacterium | reverse complement strand
CTCGACCCCGCCGTCGCGGAAAAGCTGGCGGTCCAGACCGCGCTCGGCGCGGGACGGCTGCTGGCCGAGTCGGGCGAACCCGCCGCGACGCTCCGTGAAAAGGTGACCTCCAAGGGCGGCACCACCTTTGCCGCGCTGGAGGCTTTCCGCAGCCGTGATTTCGCGGGCACCATCGCACAGGGCGTGCGCGCGGCAGCCGCGCGCTCGCGGGAACTGGGCGCGTAGAACCCATAATGCGGGACAGGCGCCCTCGCCTGTCGATTTTGGACGATGGTCACAGGCAGACAGCCGAGGACGGCTGGCCTACAGGAACAAAGGAGCCTCCCGTGCGCAAAGATAGACTGATCTCCGAAGTGCTTGGCCAGGAGCATGCCCTCACGCCCAGCGACCTGATCAACGCCGACCTTCGCACGGTGCTCATCGGCGGTTATGACAAGATTGAGGTGGACGCGCTGCTGGAACGCGCGGCCAATGTGCTCGAGTATTTCACGGAGGAGAACCGCCGTGTGCGGGCCCAGTTTGACGACCTGAAGGACCAGGTAAAGCAGCACCAGGAAATGGAACTGACGCTGCGCAACGCGATCATCAGCGCCCACAAGGCGGGTGAGACCATCATCGAGTCGGCGCGCTCGCAGGCCGAGGCGCTCATCGGGGAGGCCCGGCTCGAAAAGGCGCAGGCCCGTTATCAGGCCGAGACGATGCCCGAGGCGCTGCGCGAGGAGATGCGCCGCCTCAACGACGAGCGCGACCGGCTCCGCGCCGACATCGAGGCCATACTGCGGGCGCACGAATCGCTGCTGCAAAAGCTGCCGCGCGCGGAGGAGCGCCATCAGGCCGCGCTGCGCCAGGAGCACAGCGGGCACTACATCGGCTTTGGGGACGACCAGGGGGACGCCGCGCCGGACAGGCCCGTCATTCAATTGTCCGGTTCCCCGCAGCGCGAAACCGAGCGCTGGGCGGCGGGCAACGAGGACGGGGAGGAGCAGGAATGATTTCGGCATGGATCTTTGCGCTGGCGACGGTGTGCACCGCCGCGCCCGACGCGGACGTGGACGCGTTTCTCAAGGAATTCTCAGCCAAGCGCGACGGCGTGGTCGCGCTGGACGCGGCGTTCACCCAGAAGACGAAACTGCCCGACGAGGAACTGACCACCAAGGGCAGCCTTATTTTCATAAAACCGCGCCGCATTATCTTCCACACCGACGACCCCGAACGGACCACGCTGGTCGACGACCGGAGCGGGTACGAATATGATCCCGAGATCAAGCAGCTCCAGATATTCGACATTGAGGACAACCCCCAGGCGGACATCTTTTTCCTCGGCTTCAACAGCAACACGGAAACCCTGCGCGAGGCCTACGACCTGACCCTTTTTGACATTCCCAACGACCCGCGCGGCAAACACGGCATCAAGATCAAACCCAAGGCGCAGTCGAAGGAACAGGCCTATTTCATTGAGGTCAACCTCTACCTGCGCGACGAGGACTACCTGCCCTACCGCATCCACATCCGCAACGATGAGGAATCGGAGGTGTCCATCGAGGTGGAATCCATCAACAAGACCTTCCGGCCCACGCCGCAACTGACGCAGATCTTCCTGCCCCAAGACACCAAGGTGGTGCAGAACGACCGCGTGGTGGAAACCGTCGAGGCGGGCGGCAAACGCGTGCCCGACGCCATCTTGATGCCGCCCGAACCGGCCGCGCTTCTGCCCAACGAGGAGAATATGGCCCCGCCGGAGGCTACTTCTGTGGCGCTGCCCCCGCCTCCGCCACTGCCGGCGCCCGCGGCAAAGCCCGAAACGGAACCCGCACCTGAACCCGCGCCCGCCGCAACAACCGAAACGCCGCCTGCGCCCGCGCCGGAGAAGAAGCTGGGGCTCAGCCCCGCGCCGGCAACCAAGGCCGCGCCCAAGGCGCAGGCCAAGCCGCAGGGCGGCAAGAAACAGCCTGCGACCGGCACGGTCAAGAAATCCACCCCGGAAACGGCCAAGAAACCCGCCGCGACTGCGGCAAAGAAATCCACTTCAAAGGCGTCGGCCGCCAAGAAAGCCGACACAAAAAAGACCGGCACCGCCAAGGCCGACGCAAAGCCGGCAGACGATGGCAAGGCGCAAGGGACACCGTGATGCCCCGCATCGTGCTAGCTTCGGCGTCGCCGCGGCGGCGTGCATTGCTTGAGGCCCTCGGCCTGGACATTGAAGTCATCGTGAGCGATGCGCCCGAGGTGGATGCCGGGGCCGTTCCCGCCGCCATCGTGGAGGCCAACGCGTGCGCAAAGCGCGATGCGGTGGCACTTCGGCTTAATCGCCCCGCGCTGATCATCGCCGCCGACACGCTCGTGTTCCTGGAGGAGCGTGTGCTGTCCAAGCCCGCCGACAAGGCGGAGGCCCGGGCCATGCTGCGCCGTCTCTCGGGCAACACCCACCAGGTGGTCAGCGGCGTGGCCGTCATTGACACCGCCACCGGCCGCGGTGCGGTCGGCAGTGAGACCACCGACGTCACCTTCCGCACCCTGACCGACGATGAAATCGGCCGCTTTGTGGAGGCGGTGAACCCGGTGGACCGCGCCGGCGCCTACACCGTGGACGGCCCCGGCAGCCTCATCGTGGCCCGCTACGACGGCTGCTACCAGAACGTGCTCGGCCTGCCCGTCGTCCGACTGGACAAACTCCTGCGCGGCATCGGCCACAGCCTGTTCGACCTGATGAACCCGGAACAGGCGCGGTTTCTTTGAGCGCAGCCGTTTCCATGCGATTGCCAGGCATGTCACCTTGCACCCCGATATATGGTCTATCAAAGAAATGTTCTCCCGGATTAACCGGGGCACCTGTAGTGTTTGGAACGAATGCCCTTTGTTCAGAACGAGAGAACATCGGCGTTACACGTTAGGAGTGCCAAAGTTGAATTTGCCATCGGAGACCCCGCCCTCGCGCATCGTTTCGCTGGACCAGTTCCGCGGATACACGATCGCGGGGATGTTTCTTGTCAACATGGTGGGCGGCTATGCCTGCATGCATCCCACCTTCGGCCACCATGGAAACTATTTCAGTTACGCCGACACCATCATGCCGCAGTTCTTCTTTGCGGTGGGCTTTGCGTTCCGCTTCACTTTCGGCCGCACCGTGGAAAAACTCGGGGTGGGGGCCGCCTATCGCAAGGCCGTCAAACGCAATCTCGGACTGATCCTTTTCGGCTCGGTGTATTACGGTTTCGGGAACCGGTACGGCTCCTGGGCCGAGATACAGGCTGCGGGCTTTGGCGCGTTCTTTTCACCGGCTATCTGGGGAAGCATCTTTCAGGCGCTGGTGCATATCGGCTGCACGGGCCTGTGGCTGGTGCCGGTTATCGGCGCATCAACCCGGGTCCTTGCCGCATTCATGGCCTTCACGGGCCTGCTGCATCTGCTCGCGTGTTATACGTTCTATGCGGCATGGACCACCCATGTGGGCATCACGGACGGCGGGCCGCTCGGCTTCATGAGCTGGGCGATTCCCACGCTGGCCGGCGCCCTCGCTTGCGACTGGATGCGCAACCGGGGCCCGCGACGTGCGTTGCTTCCCATACTGGGCTGGGGCATGGCACTTGGTTTGGTCGGATACGCCCTATCCTGCCTGACCGCCGTGCACCAGGTCATCAACGGCACCGCCACCGCCCAGGGCCTCGGTCGCTGGCTGGTCGAACCGCCCTTCGTGCCCCCCTCGCTCCCGTCCGACATTTGGACCATGAGCCAGCCCATGGCCAGCGTCACCTACATGACCTTCAGCGCCGGGTTCTGCCTTGTGATGTACGCGCTGTTTGTGGTCGCCTGCGATATCGCGCCGCTACGCATCGGCATGCTGCGCACCCTGGGCACCAACGCACTGGCGGCATACCTCATACACAACATCGTCGACACCGCCCTCACCCCCTACATGCCCAACGATGCGCCGCTCTGGTACACGCTGGCGGGATTCGGTGTGTTCTTCGGCCTGTGCTACCTGTTCCTCCGCTTCCTCGAGAAGAACAAGCTCTTTCTCAAGCTGTAGCGCGGCGTCACCCTCCGGGCGGCGGTCCCGGAGGATGCTGATCGAACATGCGCATGATCGAGGACATCTTCTTGTTCAGCGGCGGGCTTCCAGGGTATTTCACAAAGTCCACGTGGCCGTCCATGTAGAGGACGTTGCTGCCGCCGGGGACGTGGTTGAACTGCGAACTGGTCGTGGAGACGTTGTCGTACATCACGAAGACATCACTCTGCGCCTTTGCGTTGGCCGACGGATTGTTGATGTCGGTGATGAGAAAACGCTCGGCCCCCTGTGCTAGGCGGAAAATGGTGCTGCCGCCGCCGTTGCCGCTGCCCTCGCTGACCGTGATGTTCTGGTCCGTGACATTAAGAAATCCCGCCTCATCCCTGGTCCGCATGTAGGGCATGTGCGCGGACATCAGCCCGAAAATGGCCTCCAGAATCTGCGAGGGCACTTCGGCGAAATCGATGGTCTGCAACGGGTCAAGACCTAATTCCTCCGCCTTGCCCAGCAGCGGCATGGCGATGTCCATCGGGTCCGAATCGGAAACGCGGTCAAGCAGCCACGCCATGTAGGTGTAGCTGCACGCGACGGCCTCCACGCCCTGCCGGTGGTTGCCGTCCACCTTGTTCACCAGCGTCAGCGTGCCGTCGGAGGAGACATGGTTCTTCAGGCTGTCGGTCGGATTGGACGGACAGAAGATGATGGCCGGGTCGGTAAGGTACTCGGGATAGATGGCGGCCACGCGCGGCCCCCAAGCCATGCAGGGACGCATGCCGCAGCCCAGTTCCAGTTCAAGCGGCGGGAACTTGTGCCCGCCCGATTCCCCGGAATACATGAGGAGCACCAGACCCCATTGCTTGAGGTTGTTGCTGCACGAACTGCGCCGCGCCGCCTCACGCGCCCGGGCAAGGGCCGGCAGCAGCATCGAGGCCAGTATGCCGATAATGGCAATGACCACCAGCAGTTCCACCAGTGTAAAGCCCTGTCTTCTCATATCCGTTTCTCCCAAACACCCTTGGGTGCAACGCGAATGCCTACATGCCGGGTGGCGGACCGCCGGGCCCGCCGGGTCGGCCGCCGCCGGGGGGGCCGGGCGGCATCCGGTTCTTCATGCGCTCCAGTTGTTTGTCAAACCGTTCCTTTTGTTCCGGCGTCATGACGTTCTTGATCGCTTCCATGCGCTCGGGGTTCATGCCGGGCGGCCCACCGGGGCCTCCTCCCGGCCCTCTGGGACCTCGTGGGCCTCCGGGGCCTCCCGGACCGCCGGGTCCACCCGGACCGCGCGGGCCGCCGGAACCGCCGGGGCCCATTTGTCCCTGAAGCGCTTGCTGTTCCGGCGTAAGCACTTTGGCGATTTCGTCCCGCATCGCCTGGAATCGTTCGCGGGGATCACCTGTGGGAGGCCCCCCGGGACCGCCCATGGGCTGATACTTCTGAAAGATCTCCGCAACCTGCTTTGTCTGTTCATCGCTCAGCTTCAGCCGGCCGCGAAGCTCTTCCGCCCGTTCCTTGGCGCGAATCTCGGCGGCCTTCTCCGGGTGCAGTTCCAGTTCTGAAGGGCCCTGGACGCTGTTCCTGTTCAAGCCCGCATGAATCAGATAGCCCGCGAAGAGCACCAAATAGAGGGCGCCCAGGGTTGCCAGTATGTACTTCAACTTGCCTTTAATCATGTCTTGCCTCCATTGTCATGCCTGTCTCCGGCCTGTCCTTCACAAAAGACGGGGGTATTGTTACGCGCGCGAGCGTGAGGTGCGGGCCGTCGTGCAATATCACCGCGTCTGCCGGAATCTGCACCGGCACATGCATGGGCGGGTGCGGGCCGGGTTCAGGCCCCGGCCTGGGACCGCGTTCCGTATCGGGTCTTCCCGGCAGGCCGAACCCGGGCGGCCCGCCCGGTGTGAATTCGTCCTTTAAGACGAGAAACAGCACCTCGTCATAACGCTGCCAGTCGCCTGTGACCAAGGCCGATGTCTGCGCAACATGCGTGTGCAGCAGCCATGCGGCGTTCCATTCCATGCCGTGGTTCGCGACAATCAGTGTGTATTCAGGCTTCGGTATCTGCGCCGAAAGGGACTTCATCTCCTCATACGCGCTGCCGTTTAGAATGCGCCATCCCCCGTTTGCGGTGTAGGACACCCCGTAAGCCATGACGCCCAAGCACACGAGGCCGGTGAGGAGGAGCGGTACACGCCGGTGCCCGGTGTGGAGCAGGGCAAACATCGCCACGACTATCGCCGGCAGCGAGGCGATGAGCGCGAGCCTCATTGCGGTGTCACCGTGCACCCACGGCCCCGTCATCAACACAATGGCCAGAACGCTTCCGCCCACCAGCCCGATGTCCGCATCGGTCAGCGCGTTGCGCCGTTTCCACAGGACCCGCAGCACGCAGGCAGCCAGGATTCCCAGGAGCGCAAGGTGCACGAGGGTGACGGCGAAGAACATGAAGAACGGCGGCGGTCCGCCGGGCATCGGGGGCATGGGACCCGGCATGGGCGGTATGGAGCCCGGCCGGTGAGACATGAATGCGACAGGGTCTGTAATCACCCGCGTCAGCCGCTCGATGCGTGCGGGATCGAATTTCCAGAAGACCAAGCCCTCCGCCGCACCAATGACGGACAGCGCCCCCGCAATCGCCGGGAGCGTCACCTTCAGCGGTGGTGCGCCCGGGCGATTTATGTACACCGCGCACACGCACGCCGCCAGCACCAGCGCGGCGCCGAAAGCGCCGACATGCGTGACCCCCAGGAGCAGAAGAAACAGGACCGTCGCGGCCAGGTACGCGGGGGTCCTGCGCTCCATGCAGGCGTGCAACGCCAGCAGCATTCCCGACAGCCACACCAGCGCCAGTGCGTTCTTGTCGATGTTGCCCGTCATGGCCATCGCCTGTCCGCCAAAGGAAACCAGCGCCGCTGCAACGAGCGGAAGGCCTGACCGGGGGCGACCCGCGCGCACGCTCCACCGCCGCCCCAGCAGAAACACCGGCACCGCCGCCAGCGGCGGCAGCAGGGCCACGCACAGCTTCACCGCAAGGAGGATGGAGGGTTCAAGGCCCCAGCCGGTGATGCGCCGGAGGAGGCACGCAAACCCCGCCTGCAACGCGAACAGGAGCGGGAAATCCGGCAGTCCCAGTGTTCCCTTCTCGATCAGGGAGCGCGCCTGCACCAGGCTGTAGGCGCCGTTCACGCCGGGCATTGACTCCGCTCTGAACAGTATGGAGCCACGCGCGAGAACACCGGTCACGATGATGAGGAAGAGCATCCACATCGCCCCGCTTGACCGGGTTTCTCTGTCTTCGCATTGTGCATTCACAGCGGTAATCCTGGTTGTCGTTAAACCCGTGCCCCATGCCTGTTCAGTCTTCTGAAACTTGGAGAAGGACGGGCCTTTCATTCCGGCTCCGCGGCAATGGCGGGCGAAATATCAAGGGGTATGATTGCACACCGTCATGAAGTTCCCCACACAATTTCATTAAGATTTCTTAATCTTGGCGCGACTCCGGGCTGTTTCACGCCAAAAAGGCCTTCGGGAAAGATCTGGCAGGAAAACGACCATGAATCGGGGAAACCGTGCTTGCATCCCGCCCGCAGCAGGCGCGATTCCCTCGAAGGCACTGGGACTGCGTCCCTGTTCCCGGTTACGGCCGTCTTGTGCGGAGCGCCAGCAGCGTGGTCATGGCAAGGCCGAGAAGGAACAGGTCGGCGAACCGGCGTTTCAGCCCGTTTGTAACGGCACCGGATTTCGTGCAGGCGCAGCCGGTGTTGGCGTTCAGCGCCGCATCCAGTTCCTCCTGCGTGATCTGGCCGTCACCGTCCGCATCCAGTTGCCCGAATTGTGCATCCGTCATCCCTGGAACCGCCGCCCTTGCCTCGGCGGCGCTGAGCGCGCCGCTTTTGTCCGTGTCGGCCCCGGCGAACGCGTCACTCAGCCGCTGTGCGGCTTCCGTGGCGCTGGCGGGCGGTTCGCCTTCGCCCTCGCCCTCGGCGGGCGGTTCGCCCTCCGTGGCAACTGCCGTAAACACCGCACCGATCGTCTTGTCGCCGTCCACCACCAGCACGGTGGGATTCGCGCTGCCGGCCAGCGCGCCGGTCCAGTTCGTGAAGGTATATCCCGTGGTTGCCGTCGCCGTTGCCGTCACCTGTGTGCCGCTCGGATAACCGCCTTCGGGTTGCGCCGGGAGCAGCGCAATGCTGCCGCCCGTGGCAGCCTGCACGGTCACCCTGTAATAGACCACCGTGTCCACCACCACGGTGGAGGAACCCGACGCGCTCCAGTTGCCCGCCGCATCGCGTTCCTGCACAAACAGCGCATGGCTGCCGTCCGGCAGACCCGATTCCGGCGTGAAGGCCGTTGTCCCCGTGTCCGCCATCAGCCAGACGCCGTCGGCATAGCCGAAGCGGAAGAATCCGGCGCCATCGTTGCCGCCGGAGATCCAGGTCCAGGTCGGCCTGGCGCTGTTGGCCGGCGACACGGTTCCGCTAACCGCTGGCGCGTTCGGCGGGTGGGCGTCCACGATCAACGTAAAGCTGCCCGAGGCGCTCCAGTTGCCCGCCGCATCGCGCTCTTGAACGAAGAATGTGTGACTGCCGTCGGAAAGCGGTGCGTTAAGTGTGAACGCTGTGGTTGTCACCGCGGCGACCATCCATGCGCCCTCCGCAAAGCCAAAGCGGTACTGTCCTATGCCGCCGTTGCCGCCCGAAGACCAGGTCCACTCCGGCATGACATTGGCCGTCGGCGAAGCCGCCCCGGCAACGACAGGCGAGTTCGGCGGCGTGGTGTCCACCGTCACTTCAAAAGAACCCGAGCCGCTCCAGTTGCCTGCCGCGTCGCGCTCCTGCACATACAGCGCGTGGCTGCCGTCGGAAAGATTCTCCTTGGGCGCAAAATCGGTCGCCGTCACATCCGAAGCTATCCAGGTCCCTTCCGAATAGCCGTACCGGTACAAGAACGAGCCGTTGCCGCCGCTGCTCCACGACCACGCGGGCCGGGGATTCTTGGTCGGGGAAGTCACGCCCTGCACCAGCGGCGCATTCGGTGCAACCGTGTCCACTGTCACCGCCAGCGAGCCTGAGACACTCCAGTTCCCCGTAATGTCACGCTCCTGCACATAGAAAGTATGTTGGCCATCCGACAGGTCCGAAGACGGCGTGAACTTGGTATCGGCACTTTCCTGGACAATCCACGAGCCCTCGGCGAACCCGCAACGGTACAATCCCGCGTCGCCGTTGCCGCCGGATTTCCAGGTGAAGGTCGGTCGCGGATTGTTGGTCGCGCTGATCGGCCCGGTGATCACCGGCGCGTTGGGCGGTGTAATGTCATACTCGTATGCGCCCATGTCGAAACCCGCGCCCTGCGGCCGCGGAACACCCAGCATGTCCACTTCCGGCGCGCCCTCCGCCGTACCCGAATCGATGCACGGCGAACCGGCCGAAAGGCGCAGGTCGCCGGTTTCAAGGTCGGCGAATAGGGGATCGGTGTCAATGTTGCCGGTGCCGGTGTATCCGCCTTGGACACAGGAGTACGTGACCAGCATTGCATAGGCTGTGGCGGAGAGGGAGTCGGCTATTTGTTGCAAATCCGAGTTGACGCTGTCCCAAAGGATGCAGTTCTCCACCGTTGACCGGGTCATTGATGAATAGGTGGACGAATAGTCGCTATAGACGGCATTTCCTTCGCCATAGGAAGCGTGGTTGTTCAGAAACGTGCAGTTGATCACCTGCGTTGGATAGGAGATGCTGGATACCGCGCCGCCGTAGTATGCGACGCTGTTCCTAGTGAATACGCAGTTTAGCAGAGTTACAAGGGAGTTCGGGGACGGTGAGGATGGGATCGTGTCCGAAGTGTTGAGAATGGCTCCCCCGCCCCCATATGGGTTGCGGCCTCTGTCTTGGTTCTCAGTGAATACACATTCGCGAATGGTTGACCGGGCGCTCATATTACAGATTGCCCCGCCACCGGCATAACCATAGAAGCCGATTTGGTCCCTGGCCTGATTGTTCTTGAAGACGCATTTTGTGACGGTTGCGACGGAATAGTCGATAGCCAACCCACCGCCCAGTGCGGCAATGTTGCCGCTAAACTCGCACCCCGTAACGGTCGGCGCCCCACCTGCGTTCTCCATTCCACCGCCAACGCTGTAGTCGTCATAGGTGGCGCTTGCCGCGTCGGTGTAGTTCTGGGAACGGGATGCAATGTTCTCGGCAAAAAAACAGTTCTTTATGACCGCGTTGTTGTCCTGATTGAACATGCCGGCGCCATAGCGGGCCGCATTGTGCGTGAACAGGCAATTGGCCACGGTGGGAGACACGCTGACATTGAGCATGCCCCCGCCCTTATAGGCATCGTTCTGGGAGACGGCTGCATATCCGCCGGTAACGGTGAACCCATCCAGTAGCGCATTACTCGCGCCAACAACGCATCTCCGCCCGTCCTTGCCGTCAATTACGGTGCGATTGGCCTCCCAGTCGCGCTGGCTGCGGGTATCTTCCGCTCCCGTGAACCCGCCGAAGAGGAACACGCCCGGCTGCATGATAAGCACGGGATCGGTATCGGCAGTGTAGGTCCCCTTGGCCACCCACAGTTCCCCGCCGCCACCGGCGGCCACGGCATCCACCGCCGCCTGAAGTGACGTATAGGCCGAGCCCCATGACTTGCCATCCCCGGTTCCGGACGCCGCCAGATCGACGTAAGCCACGAAGGGTACAAATTCGGCCGTAACGGTCTTGTTCTTGTCCATTAACAGTGAAATATCGGGCGTGGCGCTGTCAACATCGCCGGACCACCGGCCGAAACGGCATCCCACTGCCGTCGCGCTGAGTATTGCCGTCTCGTCGCGTGTGAAATAATGCCTGCCCGCCGTGGGCGTCATTCGCCCGAATCCTTCCGGTGTTGTCCTGACCGTCAGCGCCACGATATCGGTGGGGCTCGCCGTGCCTTCGTAGGCCCCCATGTCAACGCCGGTGTCAGTCGGCCGAATTTGACCCAGAATGTCCGTGGCGGGCGCACCTACAACGGTGCCCGCGTCCACACAGGGCGAATTGGGCCTCAGCTTCACGCTGCCGCCGGAATCGCCCACAAACAGTGGGTCCGCACTGATGTTGCCCGTGCCGGTGAATCCGCCCTGCACACATGAGTAGGCAATCAAGTCTGTGTAATAGCCCGCGTAGTTGGAGTAGAACTCGGGACTGCCGCGAAATCCTGTATCACCCCAGAGAATGCAGTTCGAAACCCTCATTTGCGAATACGCATCGTAGATAGCGCCGCCTGTGCCTTGCGCGCTGTTGCCCGAGAAGGTGCAGTTTGTGACGGTGCCCCAGTTGCCGAACAGTCCGACCATCGCCCCGCCGTTGCCGTCGGCCTGATTCAGGGTGAAGACACAGTTTTCCATATCAACGGTGGAATAAGAGTTGCAGACAGCACCTCCGGCGTCTCCAGACATGTTGGCTGTGAACGTGCAGCACGTGACAGTCGGTCGGCTCGTTATGTTGCTCATGGCGCCGCCGCCTCTGAAGTCCGCAAAATATCCGTAGCCCTTTGCCTGGTTTCTTGCAAAGAAGCAGTTTGCCACATGGGCCGCGGAACCTATATTTGTCATGGCACCGCCGCCCGAATCCGCATGATTTCCAACAAAAGCGCAGTTGCTCACCGTTGGCGATACGCTGGCATTGCACATGCCGCCCCCCACCCCGGAAACAGGATCATGAGGATCATAAAGAGAATTTCCCCGGGTTACCGTAAATCCGTCCAGCAGGGCATAATCTGCGCCCTCTACGCAACGATGCACATCCTGTCCGTCAATCACGGTGGAATACACTTTCCAGTTGCGGGTCTCAAGAGCCATTTCCGTTCCGGCAAATCCACCATAGATGAAGACGCCGGGGTTCATAGTGAGCACGGGGTTGGCTTCGGCGGTGTAGTTCCCGCCCGCCACCCACACTTCGCCGCCACCGACTGCGTAGGCCGCGGCCGCGCCTTCTTGCAGTGTGTGAAAGGCGCTGTCCCATGTGGCTCCGTCGGGCGTTCCCGACTGTGATGCGGCGTTTACGTGCACGATGTTGTCGGCAAATACTGCCGTTACTGTCTTTGTCGCCTCCATCAACACTACGGTACGCGGTTGGCTTTCGGTGACATCGCCGCCCCACCCCACAAACCGATGCCCGACACCCCTTGCCTCCAGCGGAACCATTTCGCCGCGAACATATTGGTGGGCACCTGGGGCAGGCTCCGTGATTCCGTTATTCTCCGGGGTGGATTGGATGGTGAGCGTCACTATGTCGTCTGCGTTCACAACGCCTTCATAGGCACCCATGTCGACCCAAATACCCTGCGGGCGTGGCCGACCCAGCAAGTCCGTCGCGGGCGAAATGGTTACGCTGCACTGGTCTATACAGGGCGAACCGGCTCGAAGCTGCAGGCTGCCCCCGCTTGCGTCCACCAGAAGTGGATCGGCGCCGGTGTTTCCGGTACCGGCATATCCACCCTGGATGCATGAGTAAAGTACGGTGGTTCCCGCTTGATCGTTGTAGATTTCACCACCTCCACCGGCGGCTACATCGCCCCACAGGATGCAGTTCAGCACCTGGGGGGCGCCTGAATATGCATAGATGCCCCCGCCGTAGGCCGCGTGATTGGAGTTGAACGTGCAGGTGACGAGGCGGGGCGAGGAACTGTCGTTATACATTCCCCCGCCACCGGTGACGCATTCGTTGCGCGCAAAGACACAATTGTTGAAAGTCGGGGCACAGGAGTAGTTGTATACGCCCCCGCCCTCTCCAACTGTCGATTTGTTTGCGATGAAGCTGCAGTTCACAACGGTGGGAGACGTCTTATAATTGTACATCCCGGCACCCTGCGAGGCCCGCCCGTGCGTCACGGTGAAACCATCCAGCACCGCATCGTCCGCCCCATAGACGCAGCGATTTAGCCCTGTCCCGTCGATGATCGAAACGCCCCCCGCAAGGTCGCGCTGACTTGCTGTGATTTCGTTGCCCGCAAAGCTGCCATAGATACTGACGCCAGGCCGCATGACCATGGGGGTGTGTTCAGTGTAAATGCCACGTGCCACCCATACTGCGCCGCCGCATGCCGGGACGGCATTCACTCCTTCTTGAATCGTCTTGAAGGCAGTCTCCCACCCCTTGCCGTCGGCGGGTCCAGCCTGCGCTGCATTTACATAGGTAATGTCCTGCACAAATTGCGCAGTTATCGAAGCACTGGCCTTCATTACAATCAGTGCCACTGAATCTGTGCTGTTCACGCTGCCAGTCCACTCCACGAAGCGAAATCCGAACGGCTGGACTGTCAGCACGACCGGGTCCCCCGGAGCAAAATAGTAAAGCCCCGGGCTGGGATACGTTCGTCCAGCGTTGGCGGGATTAACACTTATCGAGAGCGGCATTGCTTGTGCCGAAGATACGGCGCCCTGGTAGGCACCCCTACTGACGTACGAACCCTGCGGCCGGGGACGATTCAGCAAGTCCGCAACCGGCGCGCCCTCATACGTGCCCGTGGTGATGCACCATGATGAGTCAGCCTTGAGTTGTACACTCCCGCCGTTCGGCCCACCTAGAAACGATGGGTCGATAGCAATGTTGAACGTACCCGAATAGTCGCCCTGGATGCATGAATAGGAGACAATGGCCGGGTAAGAACTCGTGCTGTTGTAGATTTCGGGCCCAGTGCCCGCGCTGTCTCCCCATAGAATACAGTTCACTACACGAAGCGGGTCAGTGTACCCGCTGTTATAGTATATGGCGCCTCCGTAGCTGGCAGTATTCCTTGAGAAAGTGCAGTTCGTAATGGTGGTGCCGGAATAGCACTTTATTGCGCCACCCCCGGAAGTCTGCGTGGTCCCGGTGCACTTGTTTGCCGTGAAGACGCAGTTCGTTATGGAGGAGGCCCCGCCGACCGACATTGCGCCATAGCTGCTGCCGGAGTTCTGGGTGAAGACGCAATTGGCTACGGTTGCCGAATAAGAGCCGAACAGCCCCCCGGTTCCGCGACTGATAATGAGGCCATCGAAGGTATTGGAACCGTAGCCGTTAATGCACTGGCGTTTGTTCTCGCCGTCAATCAGGACCGGGTTCGCCACCCAGTCCCGCTGCTCACGGACAGTCTCATTTCCTGCAAATCCGCCGTACAGCGAAACGTGTTGGTTCACCGAGACCACCTGGTAGCTGGTGCCGATATAGATGCCCCCCGCCACCCACACCTCGCCGCCGGCGGCGGCGCTGGCCGCATCGGCGCCGTCCTGAAGCGTCTTGTAGGCGCTGTCCCAGGTCGCGCCGTCCGGCGTTTCCGCCGTTGAGGCCGCGTTGACCCGGAAGATGCCCACGGCAAACGCTGGGCCCGTGCAGAGACACGGCACCACCGCCAATAAGAGGAAGGCCACCCCCATCCGGCGCAACACTACGTCCACCATGACAGACATCTCCCCGAAGTCATGGCTGTCGTCCGCCATTCCAGCATCGCTCTGGACCGGAATCCGGATGCACAACCCCTTTCGATTACTTGAGTATCGCAGAGGCACAAGGGCTTCTTCAATCCGTGCAATTGCACTGTTTCAGAGCCGGCCACTGGCCGCCGTTCCAGAAATGACGGGACCGTCATCGCAAATGCGGTCCCGCAATGGACACGGCGAACCGAATTGCGCTATTCTTTTGCCCGATTCCCCCTTTACCGAACACACAGGATTTCCCCCATGTCCACGAAAAAGCGCGAAGTCATTCTTTCCGGCATCCGCCCGACGGGCCGGCTGCATTACGGCAACTATTTCGGCGCGGTCAAGCATTTCCTGCGTTTGCAGGAGGAGGATGCGGCGACCTGCTATTACTTCATCGCCGACTACCACGCGCTGACGACAATCACGGACAGGCAGGACTTCTACGGCAACACGATCAACATGCTGCGCACCTATGTCGCGTGCGGGCTTGACCCGATCCGTTCCATCATCTACCGCCAGAGCGACCTGCCCTGCACGGCCGAGCTTTCGCTGCTGTTGGGCATGATCACCAACATCGGCTTCCTGGAACGCGGTACAACATATAAGGACAAGCTGTCCAAGCTGCAGGAGGACCCGAAATCCGAGGGCAACCCGCTTTCCTACGGGCTGCTGGGCTATCCGGTGCTGATGGCGGCGGACATTCTCATCGTGAAGGCCGACGTGGTGCCCGTGGGCGACGACCAGCGCCAGCATGTGGAAATGGCGATGGACCTGGCCATCCGCTTCAACAGCCGCTTCGGCGAGACGCTGAACGTGCCGCGTTCGGTCGGGCGCGAGGCACTGCGCCTTCCGGGGCTAGACGGTTCGGAAAAGATGGGCAAGAGCGAGAACAACACCATCGACCTGCTGGACGACCCGGCCACGGTGCTGCGCAAGATCAAGGCGGTGCCCACCACGACCGAGCCGGCCCCGCTCGACACGGACAGCAGTGAGCCCGATTTCGTGATTCCCAAAATGCCGTCCGGCGTGGGCGTGCTCTACCGCCTGCTGTCGCTGCTCGCCCCGCAGGAGGTCTACTTGGACTTCCTCGACCAGTACCGCAAGGGCGGCAAGTTTTACGGCGGCCTGAAGAAGACCGTTGCGGAGTGCGTGTCGAAGTTCAACGAGCCCATTATCGAGCGCTACAACGACCCCGCCAACAGCGAGGATTCTGTGCGCGACTTCCTGCGGGAGAACGCCAAACGCGTCACCCCGGTGGCGCTGGAGACCGTCGAGGCCTGCCGCGCCGCCATGGGCATCGGACATTCACTCTACCGCGCCTGAACACTGGGAGCGTTGGCGTCCCGCCGGCTCTTCACTTCTCTTGCCCTTCAGCCTTCGCCCGTTTCGCCGCTTTGCCCCCGCGCTCAGGAGGTCGGCGGCGCGGCCGACGCCGCAGGTGCGGCCGATGCGGTGAGCGTCATGAGCGTCACGTCGCAATCGAGACCCTTGAGGCTGGCTGCGGGACGCATGGACTCCATCTTGTAAACGGCAATGACGGAGCCGCTCGAATAGAGCCCGTGGAACAGGCTGATAATCTCGTCGAACCCAACCCCCTCCAGGCGCAGCTGCACCATCGGCTCGCTGGGCGATCCGTTGCGCGGCTTGAACTGGTCGAGCTGGGCCCGGTCGCGCAACCCCTGGGTGTTGAGCACCCCGTCCACATAGGCAAACATTTCGAAACCGGCGGGGCGCTTGGCCAGCAGTTCCATGAGCTGTTTCTGGCGGGAGAGACGGTCGGCCTCGTCCATCTTGGCCATCTGCTGCGTTTGCAGGTCGGTGCGCGCCTGTTCGAGCGCCGACTGCGACTTGAGGCAGGACCGCCGCGGCCCGGCCGGAATGTACAGGGCGAGCATCAGCACCAGGGTGACGGCAAAAATGCCGAGGATGAGCCCGATCTGGTCGCGCTTGTCAAGGTTTTGCTTCATTGGTGCTCACCTCCTCTTGTGGCCGCACCGCGCGCACGCGGAAGAAGGTCTTTGCCCCCTGCAGCTTGATGTTGGCATCGTCGGCCACTTTGAACATGGACGATTTCTTCAAATCTTCAAACACCTGGTTAAAGTCCGCCGCGTTGGGCGTCTCGCCGGAAATGGAAAGCCACGGGCTCTGCGCGCCGGGCGGCGCGATCTTCACCTCGGTCACGGTCACCTTGTTTGCCGGCATGCGCGCGCCGATTTCCTTGAGCAGGTCGATAACGGGGGGGTCGCCGAAGGGGGTGACATCCACATCGGGACCCAGTCCGGCCTTCGACATGGTGTCAATCTCGCCCTTGAGCTGCTCTATTTTGGCGCGAATTTCTTCGGTCACATGCCGGTTGCGGGACGCCGTGCCGTAGTAGTAGAAGCCCCACCCGAGCACGAGGACCAGGCCAATGCACGCCGAGAACAGGAGGTGCGCCACCAGCCCGCCCGCCGAGCGCTCCCAGGTCCGTTCCGACTGGAGCAAATCAAAGGAGAATTCCGAGCCCGACGCGGCGCAGGCCACGCCAAGGGCGGACTCCCAACGGTTGAAGCGGGCGCTGTCGCCGTCGCGGTGGAGAATGACCCTCCCGCCGCGCACGCCGTCCAGCATCACCGAGGGGATGACGGGCAGATTGAGCGCCTGACTGAACGCCTCCACCTCCTCCGGCGTGAGGTCGGCGCCGGTCAGGTTGAGTTCGGCTATCTCGCCGCCGCCGCGCCACTGGGCCATGAAAGAGCGCAGCGTGTTCTGCACCTCCCGCGCCATGCGGGCGGGATTTTCGCGCAACGCCGGGCCGCCGGTCGGCAGGTACCGGAAGAAAGCGAGGGCACGCTGGTGCAGGACGGCTATGCAGGCCCCGTTCTCCCGCAGATGCAGCACCGCCTCCAGCCCCTTGGCCGGGTGACGCCTTGCGCGCCACAGCGCCGTGAGGCCGCAGACGTCCAAATTGACCGCCTCGGGCTCAATGCCCGCAGCCTCGAGCAGCGCGAGCGGCTCTTCAAGGTTCGTGCGGCGCATGCCGACAGCCAGCACCTCGGTCTCGCCGCCGATTTCGGCCACGAAACGGTGGTCCAGCGCCAGTTCCTCAAGGGGGAACGGGAGATGGGGCTCCAACTCAAACGGCACCGCCTTGGCCACGCGCCCGGCGCCGCGGAAGGGCACAGCGAGCGTGCGCACGGTGGCGCGCGACGCATCGGCGCAGAGCACAAACGCCGACGGCCGGCGGCGCACGCGCCCCAGCACCTCGTCGAGCGCCCTGCCCAGCGCGTCGTGCCGTTCCTCCGGCGTCTCGTAGACCGCCGTGGCCGCATGGGCCTCCAACAATTCAGGCCTTCGCCCGGTACTCGCCACGACGACACGCACTTCGTCGCCGGCGAACTCCACGGCAGCCACCTTTGCACCAAACGCCATTGCTTCACTCCGTGGGCGGATTTCCCGCCCGGGTTGCGCCGCGCCCTGAAAGCGCGGGCGCCCAAGATAACCGAATCAGCGTATCACCTTCCAGTCCAGAATTCGGAACGGCTCGTCGGGCACCAGCGGGGCCCCGTACGCGTCCGCCATCGCCTGCCGGCTGCCGTTCGCGGCATTGGCCTGCGGCGTCAAGCCCGTCCCGGCAGCGGTGCCGCCCGTTTGCAGGCCGCCCGCACCCGTTGTTGCGCCCGTCGCGGCCTTCATTACGCCTTTCGGCCGGGGGGTGCCGCCGAGCCCGCCGATGCCGCCCAAACCGCCCGTGGATGTGCCCGGCTTCGTGCCGGTCGCGCCGCCGGTGGCGCCGGTCAGGGGCAATGTGTTCGGCTGGCCGCCCGGGCCGTTCTGCAGCGTGGAGACATCCAGGGGGGTGCGCCAAACGTAGGCCTCGATGCGCACGAGCACCTCGTCCAGCATGCCGTCGCCGTAAATCCGAAAGACATTGCTGTTCACGCGGAACAGCTGTTTCATTTGCGACAACTGCTGCTGCCGCTGCTGCTGCTGTTGCAGGTTCGTCGTTTGGCCCGGCTTGACCTGCATTGGCGTGGTCGTGCCCGTCAGCGCGGACGACCCGAATCCCGTCCGGGAACCGCCCATGCCCAAGCCTCCCGGGAGGCCGCCAAGCTGCTTTTCCGGGGCATCCATGCTTTTCTGCAGGAAACCGCCCGGTCGGCCGGTCGCGGTGCCGGAAGCGGGCTTTGTGTTGGTCGAGCCGGTGGCGCCCTGCCCCGTCGTTGCGCCGGTGGCGGGGCTGACAAAACCGGCGAGACGGCTCAGGTCCTCGTAGGGCTGTGTGCGCGCCTCGTCATAGATCTGCTGGGCCTGCTGCGTGTCCGCGTTGCCGCTCTGGACGCCGAGCACAGCCGCAAGCACCTCCACGGGGGCGGTGTTCACGTTGACCGCGCCGTCCGGATCACCGTTTACGGTCAGATACTCGGACAGCGGCAACTGATTTTGTTCCGGGTCGCCGAAATACAACGCCGGCGTGATCCCCTTGATAAGAAGCAGTTCCTCAATGGAATCCATGGGTCCGTTCTTGCATGCGAAGGGGTTCTCAAGGCTCATGTAATAGCTGTTTTCCGCGCCGTCCGGCTCTTCGGCGTCCATGTCGTCATAGTCGAGCCAGTCGATGATGGCGTCGACCGGATCTTTGTCGCTCTGGCTGCGCAGCGAGAAAAAACTGCGCAGGGCGGTGATGAGCGCCTCGTTGCGCTGGGGCGCGCCGCCGGTGGTGCTTGGCTGTATGAGCGCGTTCAGGTTTATCTTTCCGTATTCGTCCGAAATGGTGGTGCGCATCATTGCGTCATTCACCGGTTCAAAGGGCAGGCCCGCGGCCCACTGCGAGGCGTCCAGCATGCTGTCGTAGTCCGGCTCGCCGCTTGTCTGCGTCTCCAGCTGGTCGTCGGCGAGCAGCGATATGCCGTTGGCCACGGCCGACTTGGCCGCAAGAAACGCCTGAAAATCAGCGCCCTGGTTCTCCGCGAGCGAGGCCGAAACCTCCATCTCGAACAAGAAACCGACGACAAGCGCGCTCAGCAGGGCCACAAACACGAGCGCCAGCACGAGGGCTATGCCCTCGCGCCCGTCGCGCTCACCGATCCCGCCGGGGGGATCAGTTTTTCTTCTTGCTCTTGTGGCTCTTGGATGATGACTTGGCATCGCTCTTCATGTCCCCAGACGCGGAATCAAGCCGCGCATGGTTTAAATCCAGAAACGGTCCCTGAATGCCGGCGCCCGTCGCAATGGGCATCATCACGTCGACGTCCGGCGTTTCGGTCAGGTCCACGCCCGCCGCGCTGTCCGCCGCGCGTTCCTCGTCGGACCGGGGGAAATTCACCCGCACCCACAGGGCCCACGGAAGCCGCTGCTCGCTGAGCGAATCCCAATCCTTCCTCCATTCCTGTGACAGCCCGTCAAAATAGAGCACGTCAAAGGAAGCAACCGGCACCGCGCGCTGCACCTTGGGCAACTGGTCCGAGCCGCTGACCGCCCCCTGGACGCCCTCCTGGTAGGCCAGCGGTGATTCGGTAATCATCAGTGCCATGCCCGGCCGTCCCGGGTCGTCGCCGGGATAACCCGTGGCCGCCGCATCAATATCCGAGGAGGAGACCAGGCTGTATTCGACCACCTTCATCACGCCTGGCAGCGCGTATGCGCCCGGCATCGGCAGCGAGGTGCAGAAGCGCAGCTTGTCCGCCGGGCCGTACTGGCCGCTTTCATCGGTGCCGAGAAGCTGAAACTCCTCGCGCGTCGCGGTCGATTCCGCATAGACCGCGCCAAGATTCTCGGTCAGATTGCGGCGCAACGCCATTCGGAAGGCCATGCGGTCCGCGTTTTCGCGCGCGATGGCCATCGTGTCGGTGACCGACGCGAACGTGGCATACACTATCCCGACGGCCACCGTCATCACCGACATGGCGACCAGCAACTCCAGCAGCGTGAATCCGCCCGCGCGGTTCGCCGCTCCTTTGCGGCTTGGGCCGACCCGCCGGGTCATGGCGAGAGACCCTTATTGAAGAGCGAACCGCCCCGCGAAGAGGAGCTGCCGCGCGAGTTGCCGAAGGAACTGCCGCGCGAAGAGGAACCGCTGCGCGAATTGCCGAAGGAACTGCCGCGCGACGAGTTGCCCCGCGAGGAATTGCGGGCCGAACCGCGCGATGAACTGCGGTCAGAACTCCGCGACGACGAGTTCCCGCCCATGCTGCGCATGCCTTTCGAACCGGTCATGCCCGAATTTGGCGCGCCGCTGCGCACGGAGGATTTGCCCGACAGTTCCGCCTTGTTGGTCGACTGGGCGGCAGGCCCGGTGTCAAAATAGAAGAAATCCAGCTTCTTTTCCCCGTCCGGTGTCTGCAGCCGCGCCGTCACCTGATACAGCGGCACCTGCCCGTCGGAGCTGGTGTTTACCGCGTCGAAAGACCAGCCGTAACCGGGATAGCGCGGCCCGAACTCGCCCGAGGCGTTCAGGTTTCCGGTCATGACCGCCACCTCTGCGCGCGCCACCGCGCCCTCAAGCAGTTGGCGCTCCTCAAGCACGTTCTCGCTCTCCAATTGCAGGCGCAGCGCCGACTGGTGGGCGCCGATAAGAACAAACAGCGCGGTGCCCAGAATGGCAAGCGCCACCAGCACTTCGGCCAGGGTAAACCCCGCAGTGCCCCGGGCGCTCATAGGTCAAGTTTTCCCTGCCGGGCGACGCCCCGGCCGGTCAGCGGGTCCCAGTAAATCGTCATGTATTCGTTGTCGCTGTTGACAATGTGGAAGGCCGCCATGCTGGACAGGCCCATCGCCGACACCTCAACCTCGACCACTCCCTTGTTGAGCACTTCGCCGTCGCGCATGATCGAAACGATTTTCACACCCTCGGGCAGACGGTGCCGGGCCAGCACACCGCCCTGCTCCTCCTCCGTCGGCTCATCCTCTTTGAGCTTGAACTTCTTCTCAAACAACGGGCCTATCTCGTCGAGGATGCCCTCTTTGTGTTTAACGTTCTTGGCCCGCGTTTCGAGCGACTGCCGGGCAAAACGGGCAAACTTGTCATTAATCTGCTGGTCCGCGAGGTTCGGGTCGAACTCGCTGGGCAGTGCGCCTTTGAGCGAGGGGTCCATGTCCTTCTTGCCCGCAAGCAGGTCCGACACCTGCGACGACGACATCTTCTTCTCTTTTTTTGCCTTTGTGAGCAGGGACATCTGGTCCTTCGGCTTGGGTTTCCCGTCGGGGTCCGTTTCGGGCTCGGGATAGATCAGCCGGATGGCGCCGTACTCCTGCTTGTCCAGGTCGAAGCGCACCCTGAGCGGCGCCTTGAACAGGGCGGCCTCGGACACGGCCGCAGTGCCGTAGTTCGCCAGCCAACGGCCCTGACTGTCGAGTTCGCCAAAGGAAATGAGCCCGATAAGCTGCGGCGCGGCCATCGCCGCTATGATGCCGATGATGACGAGCACCACACACAGCTCAAGCAGCGTGAAACCGCAGTCCGCACCGCGCCGGGCGCGGCCGTCTTTGGGCCGGACGGGGTTCATGGATTTTCAGGCCGGCTTAGTCTTCGCTGGAAATGTCGGCGTCGTAGTCACTGCCGCCCGGCGCGCCGTCACGCCCAAGGGACACGATTTTGAAATTGCGCGACCCCTCTTTGGTGTACGTGTAGGGGTTTCCCCACGGGTCTTTTGGGATCTTGGGCGGGTCCATGTAGGGCGCCACCTCTTCCAGCGTGTTCGGCAGTTTCCGGTTGTTCTTCAACATGTAGGCGGTCACCGCCGCTTTCAGCGACTTGATTTCGGACTTGGCCTTGGCCTGGTCAGCGTCATCAAGCGCGCCGAACAGGTAAATGCCCGCCGTGGTGGCCAGGATGGCGATGATGGCCACAACCACCATCAGTTCAACCAGCGTAAAGCCGGCCGTGCCGCGATTCCCGCGGCGGGGGGTGTCTCTGTCGGTCATGGGATTAATGTCCTCCTCCGACGTTGGTACTCATTTTGAAAATCGGCAACAGAATGGCGAGAACCAGAGTGCCGACAAACATTCCCATCACAATGATGATAGCCGGTTCTATTAACGCCACAATGGCGTCAATTGTAAGACGCACATCCTCGTCAAAGGTGTCCGCCACCTGAACCAGCATGCCTTCCAGTTCGCCGCTGCGCTGTCCCAGCTCGATCATGTGAATCATCATCGGTGGGAACAGCCCGGTTTCCTTAAGCGGCTGGGCAAGGTCCCGGCCGCGCCGCACACCCGCCTTCACCTCGTCCATGCGGCTCAGAATGTACTTGTTGTCTATGACCGTGTTTACAACTTCAAGCGCCGGAAGCATGGTCAGGCCGCTCTGGAGCATAATGCCCAGTGTGCGGGTAAACCGGGCGCTGGCAAGTTTTTGGTGCAACGAGCCGTACAGCGGGAAGCGAAGCTTCTTCCGGTCCCAGGAAAGGCGGCCCTCCTCGCGGGACACCCAGAAGCGCCAGATGGCGAACACCAGGAACACCGCGCCGATAATCAGAAACCACCAGTGGCCGATGAAATCGCTGACCGAGATCAGTGCCTTGGTCAGTCCGGGAAGGTCCCCGCCCTGCTTCTGGAACAGTTTGGTGATACGCGGCACGATGACCGTCATCAGGAAAACCACAATGGCAAAGGCGAAACAGCCCATAAACGCGGGGTAGGCCAGGGTGGAAAAGATCTGCGCCTGAAGACGCGCCTGGCGCTCCAGAATGTCGGCAAGCCGGATCAGCACCTGCTCCAGCGCGCCGCTCGACTCGCCCGCACGCACCATGTTCACATACAGGGACGAGAAGACCCGTGGGTGCTCCCCCAGGGAGTCGCCCAGGCTGCGCCCGCTGTTCACCTTCTCGCGCACTTCGAAGATCACCGTGCGCAGGCGCTGCTTCGAGGTCTGGTCGATCATGGCGTTGAGCGCCTCAACCACCGGCATGCCGGCGTGCAGCAGCACGGAGAGCTGGCGGGTCATCATCGCGATGTCGCGCACCGACACGCGCCCGCGCGCCATGCGTCCCGCGCCGGGAATCGCCGTGCCGGGCGCGCCGCTTTCCGAACCCTCGCTCAGGTAGGTGGGGTACAGGTCCTGCTCGCGCAGTTTGCGCCGTGCCGTGGCCGCGTTGTCGGCGTCAATGACGCCCTGAATCGTCTTGCCGGTGGCCTTGGACAGCGCTTTGTACTCGAAGACGGGCATGGTTACTCAATGACCTCCTCGACGAGATCGTTGCGGGTGACCCGCAGAATCTCCTCGATGGTCGTCATGCCGCGCAGCACCTTCTGCGCGCCGTCCTCGCGCAGGGTGCGCATGCCCTGGCGCCGCGCCTCGCGCTTGAGCGCGTTCGAATCCGCGCCCTTGAGCACCATTTCCTGGATGCGGGGCGTCATCACAAGCAGCTCAAAAATCCCGGTGCGGCCGAAATAGCCGCGGCCCGAACAGATGTCGCACCCCCGGCCGCGGAAGAGCGACTCGGCGCGCGGGTCGGACGGGGAAACGCCGATCTCCTTCAGCCCGCCGGGGTCCGCCGGGCACGGCTCCTTGCAGTTGTCGCAGATGTGGCGCACCAGGCGCTGCGCCTGTATCGCAATGGTGGAGGACGTCACGAGGAAGGGCTCGATGCCCATGTTCATGAGCCGCGTCACGGCGCCGGCGCTGTCGTTGGTGTGCAGCGTGGCAAAGACAAGATGGCCGGTTAGGGAAGCCTGCACGGCCATTTCGGCCGTCTCCATGTCGCGGATTTCGCCCACGAGAATGATGTCCGGGTCCTGGCGCACGATGCTGCGCAGGCCCGCGGCGAAAGTGAGGCCGATCTTCGGGCGCACCTGAATCTGGCCGATGCCCGGGATCAGGTACTCGATCGGGTCCTCGACGGTGATGATGTTCTTGTCCGGCGAGTTCACCCGGGACAGGGCGGCGTACAGCGTCGTGGACTTGCCCGACCCCGTCGGGCCCGTGACCAGAATGATCCCGTGGGAACTCTGAATGAGCTTGTCCACCAGTTCGTGGTCGCGCTTGTCCATGCCGAGCTGCTCTAGGCTGAACAGGACGTTGCCCTTTTCCAGGATGCGCATCACCACCCGCTCGCCGTGGGCGATGGGAATGATGCTCACGCGGATGTCGATTTCCTTGCCGCTGAGCCGGATCTTGATGCGGCCGTCCTGCGGGAGGCGGTGCTCGGCGATGTTGAGGTTCGCCATGATTTTGACGCGCGAAATCACCGCCGCCTGCTGCGAGCGGGGCACGGTGAACTTCTCGTAGAGCACGCCGTCGATGCGGTACCGCACCCGGACGCTGTGCTCAAAAGGCTCCATGTGGATGTCCGAGGCGCGCTCGCGCACCGCCCCGGAAATCACCAGGTTGATCAGCTTGATGATGGGCGCCTCATTGGCCAAATCGAGCAGGTCACGCTCCGACTCGGAATGGTCGAGCGAATGCACCTTGCCCTCGTCGTCACCGCTGAGGGCGATGTTGTCGATCAATTCGCCCGCGCTCTCGCCCTGCTGTTCAAAGTAGCGGTCGATAATGTGCTGGATGTCGTCGCGCCGGGCAAGCACGGGCGCCACGGGCCCGTCGAGCAGCTGCCTGAGGTCGTCCAGCG
>CAIJOU010000743.1 GCA_903822375.1 Candidatus Hydrogenedentota bacterium | reverse complement strand
GGCCACCTGTCCCATGAAGGACAGTTGCGCGTTCCTGCCCATGTGGACCCGTGGTCTGGAAGCGATGCTTGCGGTTTACGACGGCACTAGTTACGAAGACTTGGTTCGTGAACAGCAGGCACTTACACCGAGCGTAACACCCTCCTGCACTCAATAATCCCCGTCCGTCACTGCAGTTTCTTATACCGTTGCGGGCTGGCCCTTCTTCTGCTTCAGCGCCAACCCTTCCTGGTAACCGGTTTCAACGGCAATGCGGTTGACCTCTTCGGTGCCCCGGGGTGCCCGCGCCAGCACCGCCGTCAGCAGTGCATCCAGGGGAACCACATCCGTAATGGCGGCAATCGCCCCCAGCGAGATCACATTCGCCACCATCACATTCTTCAGCTCGTCTTTCGCAATGCGCGTGAACGACAGCCCGTAGTAGTCCTCCGTGGGAACCTTGGACACCAGCGTGTCGTCGATCACCAGTGTTCCGCCCTGTTTCAGGTCGGGGTAGTACTTGTTCAGCGATTCCTGCGTCATCGCGAGCAGCAGGTCCAGTTTGAGCGCCTTCTGATAGTAAATCTCGCCCGTGGACACGACCACATCGGACTTTGACGCGCCGCCGCGCGCCTCGGGGCCGTAGGACTTGGTCTGGATTACGCTCTTCGTCGGGTCGGCGCCAATGGCCTCGGCAAGCAGCATCGCCGCCAGTACCAGACCCTGTCCGCCCGAACCGGAAAGGCGTATCTCAAAGCGGTCCTCGGGGATCTGCACTTCAAGAAGGGAGGTGCTGCTCATGACGATTTTCCTTTTGCCAGCGAGTCGGTCAGCTTCTGGTATTCGTCGCACAGCTCCGTCTTTTCCGTGTCGCGGTGGATGATCCCGGTCTGAATCATGTCCTTGGAATCTTCATCAACCATGTTGGGGTCCTTGGGCTGGGTCGACGCCTTTTCCTGGAACATCCGGAGCAGTTGCGTGGCCTGTCCGACCCGGTTGAGCCGGCCGTAGTAGGTGTGGCAGTTGGAGATTACCTCGACCAGCGAGAAGCCGCGGTGCTGTATGGCCTCCATGATCAGCCGGTCCATTTGTGTCGTGTGGTACACGGTCGTGCGCGCAATGAACGACGCGCCCGCGCCACGCGCAAGGTCGCAGGCCTCGAACTGTTTCTCCGTGTTCCCAAAAGGCGTTGTCGTGGCATGGGCGCCCGCAGGCGTCGTCGGGGAGGTCTGCCCGCCCGTCATGCCGTAAATGTAGTTGTTGATCAGGATGGTCGTGATGTCGATGTTGCGGCGGCAGGCGTGAATAAGGTGGTTGCCTCCAATGGAGAGGCAGTCGCCGTCACCGGTGATGACAATCACCTTCAGGTCCGGCCGGGAGAACTTGACCCCCGTCGCAAAGGCAAGCGCCCGACCATGGGTGGTGTGCAGGGCCTGAAAGTCCAGGTACACCGGCATGCGGCTGCTGCAGCCGATGCCCGAAACCAGCACGACATTGTCCCGCGGTATGCCCAGCTTGTCTATTGCGCGTATCAGCGAGGTGGCCACCACACCGTTTCCGCATCCGGGGCACCACATGTTCGGAAACTTCACATGGGGCCGCAGGTAGCGCAGGACAACGTCCGAATCCTGCCGCGCTCCCGCTTCTTTTGCGGCTATGCTCATTTGCGCACCTCTTCAATCTTTGCCAGGAACTGCATTGGAGTGAATATATCCCCGTCATAGCGAAGCAGGGAGTGCACGCGCGTGCCCGACTGGACGATGCGTTCCACTTCCCCGACAATCTGGCCCATGTTCAACTCGGCAACGATAACGTGTTTGGCGTTTCCCAGAAGTTCCCGCAACTGTTTGAGCGGGAACGGCCACACGGTCTGCAACTGTATAAAGCCGACCTTCACCCCGGCCCCGCGCGCGAGTTTCGCGACCTGCAGCGCCGTGCGCGACACGGACCCGTACGAGACGAGCACTATTTCGGCGTCGTCCATGTACTCGGCGCGCACCTTGCAAATCTCGCTCTCGTAGTGCTCAATCTTGTTTCTGAGCTTGTCTAGCTTGCCGACGACCTCGTCCGGTTTGTCCGTTGGAAAACCGTATCCGTCATGGGTGAGGCCCGTGGCATACCAGCGGTATCCCTGCCCGTACACGGGCATGGGGTTCACGCAGTTCTTGGTCGGCCCATAGGCCATGTAGGCCGAGGGAACGCAGGTGGGCCGGGTCCGGTCAACCACCTCGCACTCGCCGGGCTCGGGAAACGAGACCATTTCCTGCATGTGGCCGATCACCTCGTCGAGCAGAATCGTCACGGGCGTCCTGAACCGTTCCGCGAGGTTAAACGCGCGAATGGTCTCGGTGAACGTGTCCTCCACGGTCGAGGGGGCCACTGCAATGGCCGTGTAGTCACCGTGGGTGCCCCACCGGACCTGCATCGTGTCCGACTGGCTTACTTTGGTGGGAAGCCCGGTCGACGGGCCGCCGCGCTGCACGTTCACAACCACGCAGGGTGCCTCGATCATGTATGCATAACCGATGTTTTCCTGCATGAGGGAGTACCCGGGTCCGGAGGTCGCTGTCATGGCCTTCGAGCCGGCCACGGCCGCGCCGATAACGGCGCTGATGGAGGCTATCTCATCCTCCATTTGTATAAAGCGCCCGCCGAGCTTCGGAAGCTCCCGCGCGCATCCCTCGGCGATTTCCGTGGAGGGGGTGATCGGGTATCCGGCATAAAACCGCATCCCTGCATATATGGCCCCGCGCATGCAGGCCATATTGCCCATGACGAGTTGTCGCTTTCCGGGAGGCATCAGCGGCTCCTTCAGAACGGGTTGTCGGGTCCTACTTGTAATTCGACGTAATCGCGAAATCGGGGCAGTGCGCCCAGCAGGCACCGCATTGAATGCAGTTGTCCGCGTGCGCCACGACCGGCTTGCCCTCGGCGTCGGGCTCAAGAACACCCTGCGGGCACAGGGCCACGCAGATGTTGCAGGCCTTGCACCAGGCCGGATTCACGCTCACCGGGGCCGGACCCTGGGAGTAGTCAATCTTGCTCTTCCGGATGGGCCGCGTCTTGGGTTCGATAACGGAAGAAGAATTGTTCATTTCACGACATCCTTTTTGTAAAGTGAAAGCCCGGGACACACAACCATTTCTGGGACAACTCTATGCTCACTGGTGTGGGGCGAAAATGCGCCCACTGCCGACTCCGCCGAACCGCCGCCTCCGCACCTTGACTTGCTGCAGCCTGCTTCAGGGGCGCGGCTTGCCCGCGCCAGCGCCTTTTTTATGAGAGCGGGCAATTCCGTCGGGGAATTGGCCACCGGCACTCCGGCTGCCGCGAGAGCCGCAACCTTGTCCGCCGCCGTTCCGGAGCTGCCCAGGATGATCGCCCCGGCGTGGCCCATCCGCTTTCCGGGAGGCGCCGCCTGCCCCGCGATGAATCCAACCACCGGCTTGGTCATGAAGTTGCTTATGTAGGCCGCCGCCGCCTCTTCATCCGCACCGCCGATTTCCCCAATCAGCACCACCGCCTCCGTCTCCGGGTCCTGCTCGAACGCCTCCAGGCAGTCCACAAAACTCGTTCCGATAATGGGGTCGCCTCCTATGCCGACGCAGCTCGACTGCCCCAGCCCGGCCGTGGTAAGCGCCCAGATGGCCTCGTAGGTGAGCGTTCCAGAGCGCGAAACAACACCCACATTTCCGGGCTTGACGATGGCTCCCGGCATGATTCCCACCTTGGACGCGCCCGGCGTGATCAGGCCCGGACAATTGGGGCCGATAAGCCGTGCGCCCGCCGCCTTCACATGCTGGCAGGCCTTCATCATGTCGTTGGCCGGAATGCCCTCCGTAATGCACACGACGAGCGCAATGCCCGCGTCCACCGCCTCGTAGATGGCGTCGGCGGCAAAGGGCGGCGGCACATAAATCACCGACGTGTTGGCGCCGGTCTTCGCCACGGCCTCGTCAACGCTGTCAAACACGGGAATGCCGTCAATCTCGGTGCCGCCCTTGCCGGGAGTCACACCGCCCACCACCGCCGTGCCGAAGGCCTTCATCTGCCGCGCGTGAAACGATCCCTCACGGCCGGTTATGCCCTGCACCAGAACCCGCGTCAGTTTGTCGATGAAAATGGACATGTTTGATAACCCGCCTTTCGTCGCGCGCCGCTATGCCGTAACCGGCATCCCGGCAAGTTCTATCGCTTTTTGCACCGCTTCATCGAGCGTTTCCGCACAGGGCAGATTCATGCCCGCCAGAATGGCCGCAGCCTCCCGCTCATTGGTGCCAACCAGCCGGATGACCACGGGAACGGACGGACGAAGCTGTTTGAACGCCGCAACAAGACCGTTGGCCACGTCATCGCAGCGCGTGATGCCGCCGAAGATGTTGATCAGGACGGCCTGCACCTTCGGGTCGGACAGGATGATTTGCATTGCCGCCACCACCTTCTGGGGATTCGACGAGCCGCCGATGTCCAAGAAGTTGGCCGGGTCGCCGCCGTGGCGTTTGACCAGGTCCATGGTGGCCATGGCCAGTCCCGCGCCGTTTACGATGCAGCCTATGGTTCCGTCCAGTTTGACGTAGGACAGGTCGGCTTCGCGGGCCGTAATCTCCGAGGCTTCCTCCGCCTCAAGGTCGCGCATCGCGGCGAGCTTCGTCTGACGGTACAAGCTGTTGTCGTCAACGGTGATTTTGGCGTCGAGCGCGACGATTTCGCCGCGGGAGTTGGTGATGAGCGGGTTAATCTCGGTCAGTGAAGCGTCCAGTTCCCAGAACACCCGGTACATCTTCATGATGATTTCCGCCGTCTGGCGGACCAGGGCGGGGGCGTGGTAAAGCAACTGGGCCAGATTGCGCGCCTGATAGGGGCGCAAACCCTCCGTGGGGTCAATCGGCAGCTTCATTATTTTTTCCGGTGTTCTTGCCGCAACATCCTCAATATCCACACCACCCTCGGAAGAAACCATGATGACCGGCCGTTTGGTGGTCCGGTCAAGAACGATGGCCACATAGGCCTCAGACACAATCTCCTCGGCCGCCGTGACCAGGACTTTGCTCACGATCAGGCCTTTTATGTCCATTCCAAGGATATTCCCGGCCACCTTTTCGGCTGCCACGGGGTCGGCGGCGTACTTTACCCCGCCCGCCTTGCCGCGTCCGCCGACATGCACCTGCGCCTTAATCATTACCGGCAGTCCGATGCGTTGCGCAATCTCCGCCGCCTCGGCGGGACTGGTCGCCACTTCCCCTTCCGGCACCCGTATACCGTAGTCGGCAAAAAGCTGCTTGGCCTGGTATTCATGAATCTTCATTGGGATACTCCCCTGTGGACTGGATAAACCGATGTCACAAAACGCTTTAAAGGTGTTGCAAATGGATGCCTTGAAGCGTTGTATTCAGTCATGATGAATTGACAATCTCGGTCGCAGCATAAATCAATGATACTGCCAGGGGGGGGGATTAGCATCCGTACACTATGCGGTATTCTTACCGGGGTGAATCGGGGAAAAGCACATAGAAGACCGCATTCTTCAGCAACTGTGCGTTGGGGTGCCGAAGCGTCCATACCGCTTCTTTCCCGCAATCCATTCCCCCAATTCCCCCGTGTGCGCCGCGGTCCATACGCCAAAAGTTCAGTGTTCCCTGGTCTGGGTCCGCCCCCGCCTCTGTTCAAGGCGTACTTCCCAATCGGAATCCCGTTCTTTGGCCTCATGGTAAGCACCTGATGTCCACACATGAATTCTACAGCTAATCGGTCGATATTGCCAATATAAGGAACGTCAGGACGAGCACCAAGAATTCCGCAGAATTCAAATATTCTGACAACAGACGTGATAGGGCACAATTCCCTTGCAAAGTGAATGCTACCCTCGTCCCCCCAACCCTATACCCCGCCCCCCATACCCTGCATTAACGTCCCCAGGGTTACCCCCCTTGACCGCAACCAGCGCCGAAAGTAAGAACCCGAACCCCCGGTTTCAGCTGGCGCGGCGGTCTGCGTAGATGCCCTCGCCGTTCCAGCGCGCATGCGCGCGCATGGTGATGAGCGTCTGAAAGCAGTCATGCACAGAGCGCCTGGGTTGGCCCGTGCAGACGGTGTAGTACACGAGGGCGTTCACGCCCGCGGCATCCCTGCCCGCTGCGGTGGTCTTTATGGCGAAGCCGATGGATGCATAGAAGTCCGGCAGTTGTTCCCGCCACGCATTGAGCACCGAATTGCAGTACTCCGCGACCATCTCAGGCCGGACAATGCACATGAAATGCCCTCCGCCCATGTGCGCCGGGCGAAAGTACTCGTCGTGCAGCAACTTTCCGCAGTCCTTAAGAATGTCCGCCGCGCGGAGCAACAATGCCTTGCTCGCCTCGACGCCGGCCTTGTGGCAGAACTCGACCATTTGCATCAGTTCCAGGCACATCACCGCAAAGGGTCTTCGCGCGCTGATGTGATGCTCCACCATGCATTTCGCCAGACGCTCATTCATCAGGTGCGTCAGGGGGTCCGGCTGCATGATGGTGGCGGAACTTTCCAACAGGGGCATGGCCCGCGTCCGAAGAACCTCAAAATCGAACGGCTTGAAAACATAGTCGTCCGCGCCCTGGGCCAGCCCGTGCTGAATCTCCTCTTCGGCGGCCATGTGGGACACCAGCATCACCGGCGTCGTGAACAGCTTCCGGTCGGCGCGAATGCGGCGGAGAATCTCGAACCCGCAGATGTCGGGCATCATCACCTCGACAATCGCGAGGTCTCCCCCCACTTCGCGCAGCGACTCGCAGGCCAGCGCACCGTGAGACACGGTAATGCACTCATGTCCCAGGGGAGCCCAAAAATCGTGAACCGCCCCTGAAAACCTTTTGTCATAATCAACGTAGAGAATACTCGCCATGACATGCCCTCTAGTGACGAGAAATCCACACCTTGCTCTCTCAACCTGTTGTTGGCTGCCCTGCGTCGCCATCAACTGCCCGCCTGCGGCGCTTCGCGTTGCCAACTAAAAGTATAAGACCATTTTACGGGGCTGTCAATGGAAATTCTTTTCCCATGGCCCCCCCGGCCAGGCGTGATTCCCTTCCGGGCCACCCTCGGCACGTTTCGATTTTGGCCAAAATGGCGGCATGGCGGGGCCATTCGTCCTTTTTGGGCGGGATTCCAGCGACGGTGTCAAGAATTATCCCGGACAGGATGATGCGGGCCGGGCACCGGGCAGGCGCAGAGGGCAAAGGGGCCGCTATTCTGGCTTGGGAGGGATGTCCAGTGAAATGAGGGCTATATCTTCACGGACCTTCCAGCCCGCGGAACGCCAGAAATCCAATCCTTCCAGGTTCTTCCGAAAGACGAAACCGTGACATTTTTTATTAGTGGCCGCGCGCAGCGCAACCACCGCCTCGGCAAGCAGGCGTTGGCCCAGACCGCGACGGCGATGGTCGGGATGCACCGCAAGATGATGGAGATAACCGCGCCGGCCGTCGTCTCCGGCCAGAACGGTCCCGACAAGCCTGCCGTTGTCCAGCGCCACGCGGCTCATCCCGGGATTGCGCCGCAGAAAGCGTTCAATCCCTTCCCGGGAGTCGGCGTCGGTCAGTCCGATCCCGTCGCAGCCGCGCCACAGGGCGAAGGCGGAATCATAGTGTTCCATCGTGAAGACTGCGGTGACAACGCCCTGCTCCTGCTGCATTGTTCAAATCCTTTCGCAGATGAAACTCATGAACCTTGCCGGAGTCCGCGCCGCCGCGGACCGGGGTTTACCCCTTGCCGGGCAGCGAGTAGAAATAACAGTCGCGCGGCGTGTCGCTCACATTGGGCGCCGGTGCCCATCGCCGGACGACACCCTCCCGTTCCATGCCCGCCTTTTCCAGGACCCGCTGCGAGGCGCGGTTCTCGACATCGCAATACGCCCACACCCGGTGTATCCTCGGCTGCGACGACACCCACTCCATAATCGCCGCCAGCGCCTCGGGCACAAAACCGTTTCCCCAATACGGTCTCGCCAGCACATAGCCGAACTCGGCACGGTGGCCGTCGAGCCGCAGCTCAATCATTCCCATCAGGGTGTTGTCGTCTTTGCGCACAATGGCATACGGAAAGGCCGTGCCCGCCTTCCACACTTCTGAACAGCGCTGCATAAAAGCCCGCGTCTCGGCGACGTCCCTGTGCGGCGACCAAATAAGATAGCGGGTCACCTCCGCATCCTGCGCGTATTCGTGAAAGATGGCCTCGGCGTCGCCTTCGACGTTGCGCCGCACAATCAACCGTGACGTTTCAATCCGTTCCGGTGGTACTGTGTTCAGGACCGCAATTTCGGGGGGAAAGGAGGGCGTTGTTTCCGGTATGATCCGTCGGCGTCGCGCGAGTTCGAGCCAGTTGTTATCTCCCAGGATGGTCCCATCCATAATAGCCCCGTCCAAATTCGTTTCGGCCAGATTGGCGTTGAACAAATCCGCTTGGGCCAGGTCTGCCCCGGTCAGGTTGGCCCCGTCCAGGTCCGTATGACGCAAATTCATGGCTGCCATGTTGGCGCCTGAAAGGTCCGCGCCGCTCAGGTTTGAACAGGACAGTGCGGCTCCCGCGAGATTTGCCCCGCGCAGATTTGCCCGGGAAAGGTTGACGTTTTCCGCATGAAGGCTGGATAAATCTCTGCCGGACAGGTCGGCGAAATGCCCCCGAGCACCGCCGGTTTCAATCCATCCACGGTGTCGCCGCAGAATGGTGGCCAGAGCCGGTCCCGACGGTTTCCCCGTGAAGTCCTTCAAGAGCGCTCGCATGGCATCCATATGGGGGTTGGGCATGGGCTTTCGGAACCGGGCGAACAGAAAAGAAATGACTCCTCTTGCCGGGCGGCCTTTCACGATCACTTTTTCGAATAGTGCATGCCAGAGTTTGGCGGTCCTCAGTCTTGTGCCGGTCAGGTCTGCGCCGTCCAGGTCTGTTCCTGACAGATTGGCATGGGCCAGGTTGGCGCCGGATAAATCGGCCCTGCACAGGCCCGCATCGGTCAGGTTCGCTCCGGAGAGGTCCGCACGGGTCAAATCGGCCTTGGAAAGGTCCGCACCCGACAAATTGGCGCGGGCCAGATTTGCGCCGGAAAGGTCTGCGTTCGACAGGCAGGCAAGCTCCAAGTCCGCCCCGGAGAGGTCGGCCCCTTGCAGTTCCGCGCCGGTAAAATCCGCATGGGCCAGTTCCGCATCGGACAAATCGGCCCCGTTCAGGTCCGCATAACGCAGGTCAGCCTGATTGCCGCGGATGGGGTTCCTCCGCAGCCACTCCCCGTGGCCCCTCAATATGCCGTCGAGTTCTCGTGCTTCCATGCCATTCCTCCTTTGCACCGAGACGACGGGACTATGATATTGTCATTACTCGCCCATGTGCAATCTGTCTGTCAGGCGCGCCACGGCGCGAAGCATGGTGTGGTGCCACGGTCGGCGACAAGCGGAGTGTTTGCCCTAATGAACATCATTTGCGGAGCTGACGGCTGCAGGGCGGGGTGGGTCGTCATCTCCAAGGACCTAGACTCCGGTTCCGTATCTTGGCGTCTGTGCCCGACAGTTGGTGAAATTGTCCAAGGCAAACCGATGCCTCAGATCGTCGCGATAGACATTCCTATCGGACTTCCAGACGCTGGCCCACGCCACTGCGACCTCCAGGCACGACGCCTGCTCGGGCAATTGCGCGGATGCAGTGTTTTCCCGGCACCGATCAGGCCTGTCCTGGCCGCCGCCGACTACAAAGAAGCGTGCCAGATACGGTTCGGTGTGGAGGGAAAGAAGATGTCCAAGCAGGGGTTTGCGATCTCGCCGAAGATAAAAGAGGTCGACGCCCTGTTGCGCCATGAACCGGCCTTGCGGGAGGTCTTTCGGGAGGTGCACCCTGAGTTGTGCTTCTATCTCATGGCAGGGAGGCAACCCGTTGTGGCGGGCAAGAGGACGGATGAGGGTTCCAAGACCCGGCGCAGACTGCTCAAGCCCGTCTTTGGGCAATGGCTGCCTGGCGCCTTGAGTGACCGCAGGAAACTGCACTGCGAAGAAGACGATATACTGGACGCATTTGCCGCGCTGTGGACGGCGGAACGGATTGCCAGGGGCGTGGCCCAGACAATTCCGGCCACGCCGCCACGGGATGCCTTTGGGTTGCGCATGGAAATGGTGACCTGAAACAAAGCATGGAGAGACTTCCCTCAATGACTATCATCACGCGTTCACTGCAGATGTTCCTGATCATTGCCGCTCTGGCAACATCCGCGTGCCGATCGGACGAGCGCACCGCCGCCCTTGCGCTGGAGCAGTGCAACGTGGTGTGGGACACGCCCAGCGGCGACTCGTCCGGGTCGATGCCCATCGGCAACGGCGACATCGGCATGAATGTGTGGGTGGAGGACAACGGCGATCTGCTGCTGCTCCTCAGCAAGACGGACGCGTGGGACCAGAACTACGACCTGTTGAAACTCGGGCGCGTCCGCATCACGCTGTCGCCAACGCCCTTCGCCAAGGGCGGCGTCTTCCGTCAGGAATTGAAACTCCGCGAGGGACGCATTGAAATCTCGGGCGGCGAAGGGACCGCGGCCACCGTGCTGCGCGTGTGGGTGGACGCGAACCGGCCCGTGATTTGTGTGCAGGCCGAGGGCACGGCGGCGTCCGAGATGACCGTGCGTCTTGAGCCGTGGCGCACGCAATCGCGCACGCTCACCGACACGGAGTTCAAATCGAACCGCGACGTGCAGACTGCGGAGGCGGGCACCGTCGTGCCCGACGTGCTGGTGGAGGACACCCCCGAGCGCGTCACCTGGTATTACCGCAACGAGACTTCGGTCTGGCCCGTCGGCATGAAACTCCAGGGCATGGAATCCGTCATGGCCCAGTTTGCCGACCCGCTGCTGAACCGCACTTTCGGAGGAACCATCCTGGGCGAAGGACTCGTCAGGAAGGACCTGAAAACGCTCCAGTCCCAAAAGGCGTCCAAGTCCCACCAGGTCTGCATCTGTCCGCTGACAGCGCAGACCCCCACCGTCAAGGACTGGCAGAAACAGCTGGCCGAATCGATAACAAAGGCCCGCTCCGTCGATGCCTCCAGCGCTCTTGCCGATCATGAGCGCTGGTGGCGCGAATTCTGGGACCGAAGCTGGGTGCGCATCGGCGGTGACGCCGACGCGGACACGGTCACGCGCAGCTACGCCCTGCAGCGCTGGGTGAGCGCCTGCGGCGGGCGCGGCCCGGGCACCATAAAGTTCAACGGCTCCATCTTCACCGTGGAATTGCGCGACAAGGGCGAAGTGAAGTCCGACCCGGATTACCGGCAGTGGGGCAGCGCCTACTGGTGGCAGAACACGCGCCTGCCCTACTGGCCCATGCTCGCCTCGGGCGATTACGACATGATGCAGCCCATGTTCAGGATGTACCTCGACTCGCTTGATCTGGCCAAAGCCCGCAACCGCATCTGGTTCAACTGCGACGGTGCCTTCATGGCCGAGACCATGGACATGTGGGGCATGTACTGCAACATCGACTACGGCTGGAAGCGCGACGGGCTGCCGGTTTCGGAGATGGTCAACCCCTACATCCGCTGGATCTGGTCCAGCGGGCTCGACCTCACCATGATGATGCTCGACTACTATGACCACACCGGCGACGAGGCCCTGCTGAAAGAGAAACTGCTGCCCTGGGCCGACGCCATGCTCCGCTACTTCGACACACGCTTCAAGCGCGACGCCAACGGCAAACTGCTCCTCGACCCGACCCAGTCCATCGAGACCTACCAGACCGGCGTCACCAACGACACGCCCAACGTCGCCGGACTGCGCGCCGTGCTCCCGCGCCTGCTCGCACTGCCCGAAAACGTTGTGGACGCCGACACCCGCGCGCGTTGGACACGCCTGCTGTCGGAGACGCCTGAACTGCCCATCGGCGAGCGGAAAGGCAAGCGCGTCATTCTCCCTGCAAAGACCTTTGAAGGGCGCGCCAACTGCGAGAACCCCGAGCTCTACACGCTGTTCCCCTTCCGGCTCTACGGCGTGGCAAAACCCGATTTGCAACTTGCCCAGGACAGCTTCGACACCCGCGTTGAAAAGGCCTTCCATGGCTGGCAACAGAACGCCATCGAGGCGGCCCAATTCGGCCGCGCCGAAGAGGCGCGCAAGATGCTCGTCGCCAACGCCAAACGCAAACACGAAGGCAGCCGCTTTCCCGCCTTCTGGGGTCCCAACTACGACTGGATCCCCGACCAGTGCCACGGCGGCAACCTGCTCAACACGGTCCAGACCATGCTCATGCAAACCGACGGCAGCAAGATTCTCCTTTTCTCCGCCTGGCCCAAGGACTGGGATGTGGAGTTCAAACTCCATGCTCCAGGCAAGACCACGGTCGAGGGTGTTCTTCGCAACGGAAAACTGGAAACCCTCACCGTGACTCCGGCGGAACGCCGACGTGATGTGACGGTGATGGGAGAAGTACGGTGATGCAATAGCATTTGCCGGAGCGCCAATTGTGCGAAGAGAGAGTAGAAGATGTTCAAGGCGAGAGGACGGGAATGTAGGAGGCCGTCATCTCATTCGCTCACTGTCGGCACAAACGCCGCAGACAGCCGTTTCGCTTCAGCAATCTGCTCCGGGGTCATCTGCTTGGCAATGCTATCCCGGTCCTCTGCCGCATCAGTATTATTCTTGGCGGCCAAACTCAACCACATATACGCCCGCACAGCGTCGACGGGTACACCTCTGCCCAGGGCATAACAAAGCCCCAACTGAAATTGAGCCTCGGCATGGCCCCCTCCTGCCGCCTTCTTAAACCATCTGGCTGCCTGCAGATCATTCAGTACCAAGCCCCAACCGCGCACGTAGCAGGCTCCAAGTTTGGATTGGGCGTCGACATTTCCTTGTTCCGCCGCCTTCCTGAACCACTCCGCCGCCCGCACGTAATCCGTCGAAATGCCCTTTCCATAATAGTAACAGAGGCCGAGATTAGACTGGGCGCTAGCATCGCCCTGTTCCGCAGCCCTCCTGTACCACACGATGGCCTGAGCGGCATCCTTTTCAATACCGTCACCAATGTCATAGCAGTACCCTAGGTTGGACTGGGCGCAAGGATTGTTCTGTTCCGCCGCCTTCTTGTACCACGCAACGGCCTGAACGGCATCCTTTTCAACACCACGGCCGTCATAATAGAAGGTTCCAAGCTGGTATTGCGCCTGATCATCGCCCTGTTCCGCAGCCTTCCTATACCATGCGACAGCCTGGGTGGCGTCCTTGGACACGCCTTCGCCGTTTAGGCAACTGGAACCGAGAGCTGCCTGAGCTCGGGCGTTCCCCTGCTCCGCCGCCCTAAGATACCATTCGGCGGCCTGACTCCCGTCTTTCGGTACGCCCTCACCATTGGCGTAGCGGAGACCCATGCAGTACTGCGCTTTGGCAAGTCCAGTCTCCGCGGCCTTGCGGCACCATTCCACGGCCTGCCCCATGTCCTTGGGGACCCCGTCGCCATCGTAATAAGCGCGGCCAAGTTCGTATTGCGCCTGAGCTTCTCCACTCTCTGCTTTGGTGCGCAGGGCAGCAACGTCCGGCTTATCCCCGGCATAAGCCGATAGTGCAAGGAGAGCTGTCAACAAGATGACACACATGCACCGTGTCATAGCACACCCCTTTCAAGCGTAAAGCTTTGCACCACTATAGCAGGAGGC
Organism: Candidatus Hydrogenedentota bacterium; assembly: GCA_903822375.1. Classification (GTDB taxonomy): domain Bacteria; phylum Hydrogenedentota; class Hydrogenedentia; order Hydrogenedentales; family CAITNO01; genus CAITNO01. Next base: position 8,081 of record CAIJOU010000743.1, on the reverse strand, counting down.
CTGCCATTGCTCAAGAGTGCGTCATATCGTTGCTTGCCGCCGCGCCGGATTTCCCTCGTTCCCAAGTTGTACTTGCAGGCTATGTTGTGGCGTGGTCTCCCGGCCACGCCACTCTCCCGACCGCAGGTCTCCCCACCTGCCCGCTTTCCCTGGTGAATCGTCAACAAATCGGGTAGTCCCCTTGAACAATCGCTTGCCACCGCGCCGGATTTCCATGTACTTTATGGTGTGTACACAACTGCAGACAAGGAAATGGACAATGCAGGCACACACGGTGAGAATCACGGCAGGGGACCATGCCGTGCTGACTGAACTGGCGAAGAGCAGCGGCAGATCCATGTCGGCGGTGCTGAGTGAGGCTATTAAGGAACTGCACCGCACGCGGCTGCTGCGGCAGACCAATGAAGCCTATGAACGGCTCAAGCAGAACCGAAGTGCGTGGGGAGAGGAGGCACAGGAACGCCGCCTGTGGGAGATAACGATTCCAGATGGACGGGAGTGACGTACATGGACCAAAAGCAGTGCTGCGGCGAATTCGATGCGATTGGTGGAGACGTACGTGCGCGTGGTGCTGGGGCTGGGATAATTCCACGCTTCCGGCGGAACGAAACGCTACCAAAAAGCTCTTGACAAGCCCCGTCCCCACCCACATAATAAGGCCATCGGATTGCTTCACAGTCCGGACCGATCTTCGCGCGTTGGCAGGCTGTCGCGGGCCTTCTCAGAGGTGTTGTGCGACGGAAATCGTTTGGTGCGCGGGCGGAAAATGGGGAGGTACTCAATGGGTAGGAAGCTTCTTGGATTGGACGCAGCGGCCGTTCTGTGCCTTGCGTGCGGTGTTGTTCTTGCGGCCGCCTGGTGCGCGCCTGGAACCGCCGTTGCCGATGCCTCGGTTCCCGCGACGCAGATGCTGGACAAGGCCGCCTATGACAATCCTAACGGCAACACGCATGTGGTCTGCCTGGCCGATGCCTCCCAGTCCTACGAACTCTACATCCCCAGTTCCGTGCCCACGACCGGGCCTGCCCCCATCTTCTACGGGTTCGACCCCGGCGGCGACGGCAAGGGAACGTTGCTGGTTCTTGCGAATGCTGCGGCGGCAAACGGTTGGATCCTGGCGGTGTCGAACAATTCGATGAACGGGCCGTGGAGCATCATCTTCGCGGCGCAGGATGCCGTCATTCGCGACACGGAGGCGCGGCTGAATCTTTCCCCGACGCGGCGCTTTGCTGGCGGCATGTCCGGCGGCGGACGCACGGGGCTGGCCTTGGCGTTTCGCTACCCTTCGAAGATCTGCGGCGTGCTGCCGCTGGGCGCGGGCTGGCCAACAAACACCACGCTCGAGCCCAGCACGGACGCGCTCAATGTGTACATGATCGTCGGCACGCAGGACAGCAACTACACCCAGGACATTCCGGATACCCAGGGAAGGTTGACCGACTACGGAATACGCTGCGTCGTGAAGACCTTTAACGGGGGCCACGTTTGGCCCCCCGCGGACATGGTCATGGCGGGGTGTCAGTGGCTGAACAAGAATGCGGAGGTTGATCCAAACAGCGGCCTGCCCCCCGCCGGCTGCCCGGCGCACAGCCTGTTCTGCCAGCCACCCTCTTCGGTGGACTCCTGGGCCACCGTAAGAAGCGACACGGCCAGTGGACAGGCCGTGTTTGACAGTTTCCAGGGGGCGGCGCTGCCCATCACCCGGATGGATTGGTGGGGCATCACCGCCGTTGACAACAGCTATACCTCCCACTGGCTGCCCTGCGATCCCCCCCCGGACCGCTTCATCATCAGCCTGCATCCGGACAGCGGCGGCGTTCCCGGCCCCGCCGTGCATGAGGAGACCGTAACCGCGGCGCGCGAGGATTTGCCCAACCTGTACTTCCGGAACTATCCCCTTCGCCATTACCACATCACCTTGTCGGCGCCCGTGACCCTGCCTTCGGGATGGGTTCGCATTCAGCAGGTGCGCGACGCGAGGCAATACGTGTTCCTGCTCGATTCCCCCACCGGCGACTGGCAGTGCCTGCTGCGGTCCGAGACCGAGGGGGACATCCCCCTCAACGGCGACCTGGCCGTGTCGCTCAGTACCGAGGAAATGGCGGTGGAAATTGCCGCGTCCCAGAACTGGGGCAAGCCCCCGCTTACCGTGCAGTTTCGCGCCAGTGTGGCCGAAAATGTCATGGCCGTAAGGGAATGGAAGTGGGACTTCGGCGATGGCAGCATCGAGGAGGACATCAACATCCCCAACCCCGTCCACACCTACGACCATGAAGGCAGTTACACCGTGTCGCTCACAGTTTCCACGCAGATCAGCAGCGCCGCCGTCACGAACCGGAATTTCATCGTGGTGAACCAAACGCTTCCCCTGGCCGCCCCCGGCGCTCTCGGTGCATTGCTTGCGGCATTCATTTTCGTGGGCGCTGCGCTCGTTCGATCCAGGCGGTTGCGCTCCGATTTGTGAGGGGTGGACGCGCGAAAAGTGCGGCGTCGTCACGCGTTGCAGGTGCCACCGGAAATGCCCTTAACTTCCGGGAAAGGCGCGACGCTCTCCCCTATGGCTTGGACAGAAAGGTAGGCCCCTGCGGGTGGTGGGGAACGGGGTGCGCGTCGTAGAAACCTTTGACGGACAGTATGGCGTAGGAAAGAAGTATCAGGAATACGGCAAGGCGGTACGGGTGTCGCAGGCGGCCAAGGGTCCTGTTGAGAAAGACGCGGAGGTAAACTTCGGCGAGTATGGCGGCCGCGAAGAACGCATTGAGGAGAGCGGCAAAGAGGACCGCGAAGGGCCAGTGGCGCTGGAGATGGCCAAGGAGGTCCTCCCAATAGCAGAGGTGCTCGGCGGCCAGGGCGAGATTGAACAGCAGCATCAGTACCAGCCAGTGGCGGAGCATCGATTTAAGATGTTGTCCCGTTTCGTCCATGAGGCGTTCCATCCCCCCGCTCAACGCAGCCACGGCAGAATGGGAATGAAAAGGAAACCAAAGGTGGGCCAGAAGTACTTGAAGCAAAGCACCAGCGCCAGCAGGCTTGCAGCGGAGACGGCATAACGCAGCCGGCCCAGACGAAAATCGAAGAGAACGCATAGCAGAGATTCAGCCAGCGGGCCGAGACAATAGAACACATTAAAGATGAACAGGGGGAACAGCACCAGGAAGAACCAATCAATGGGCTCCAGGTGACTGCCCACCAGCTTCAACTTCACGATGGCTACGGGAAGCGCCAGAGAATAGAGGATGCGCATCGCCTCCCACGCGATGAGGGCCTTCCTGAGATAGCTTCGTGTCGGGTCCATGCCACAATCCCCGTTTGTTTCCACAACTCAATCGTAGTGCTGCGGAAGTCCCGGAGTCAACACCGCACCGCCGGTGGCCGTGCCTGTTTCGGCGGTTAGCGTAGTTCCGTTCGCCCGTTGTGGCGTGGTCGGGAAACCACGGCCTAACTGCGAGTCGACGGACCACAAATCGCCGACAGGAATCCACCGGGGATGGGCTATGAGGACCGAACGACGGGCATCCGACCGGGGACATCATTCAACGCGCTTTTCCTTCATGAAGTACGTGGCTGTTCGGCCCTTTCCCTTGAGTTCAATTTCGCCACGGGGCTCAAAGTCTAAATCCTGTTTCAACTGCGCGTAGAAATCCTCCGTGACGTGGACATGTCCGGGCAGTCCCGTCGATTCCAGGCGTGCCGCGACATTGACGGTGTCGCCCCAGAGGTCGTAGGCGAATTTCTTCTGGCCGATAACACCGGCAATAACCGGGCCCGTGTGAATGCCGATCCGAACACTCATGGGCCTGCCGTCCGGATAGCGAATGAGAGTGGCGGCCGTTACCATTTCCAGGGCAAACCTGGCAAGGTTCAGAAGGCCGTGCGCGTTTGAGGGCGACACCTCGGTGTAGACCATATAGGCGTCACCGATGGTCTTGACCTTCTCCACGCCGTAGCGGTCACAGAGGAGATCGAACTGGGAGAACAGGTCGCGAAGGAACTGGAAGACGGATTCAGCCGAACAGCGGCCGGCAACCTCCGTAAAGCCGACAATGTCGGCAAAGAGGACGCCCACCTGGGCGAGTTCCTCCACGGGATTCTGGTTGCCGGCCTTGATGCGGGCGATAATCCGTGCCGGCATGACGTTGAGAAGGAGCGACTCGGATTTTTCCATCTCATGGATGAGTTGCTCGTAAATGTGGCTCTTTTCAAGGACCACCGAAAGCTGCCCCGCAATCAGTTTGAACACATCCGAATGCACGTTCTGGTAGGTGCCGGTTTGCCGGCTTGAGAAGAAGATGAACCCAAGCGGTTTTCCAGCCGCTATCAGGGGACAGGTCAGGCTCGAACGAATTCCTTCATCGACAATGAGCCGTGATGAACTGGAATTGGGGTGTTCCGCGCGATAGGCGGACAGGTCATTGATAATCCTCGGCTCTCCGGTTTCAAGAATTCTCTGCAGGCTGCTGCCCGCCATGGGGGCAGAATAACCCCGCGTAAGGTGCGCCTCTCCGCCGTCCGACCGGGCCCAACGGGCGGAAAGCACCCGTCCGTCATCCTCCAGAAGCGCAATTCCAATGCGGTTGTAAGGGATGACTGTCCTGAAGGTGTCGTATATTCTCCCAAACAGGTCGTCCACGAGCAAGCCCTTGTTGATCTCGTGGGTCAGTCCAAGAAGGGCATAAAGCCCTTCGAACCGGGCATCAACATACCGCGACAGGTCCTGCAAAGCCTGCACGATGTGTCCCATCTCGTCCTCGTCCAGAAGGCCGTCCTCCATGCTCAAGAACGCGGTTTTCGTGTCTTGGGAGAGCGGCGCATGCGACTTGTCCGCCATAAGCCGGCTGATGTGGTGGATGTAATTGAACAGCCGGTTGAGTTTCAGGGCGCGTTCTTTTTCATGTCGCTCCGACCGGACCAGTCTTTCAGAGACCCATCCAAACGCGGCAAGCAGGATCGTGACGAGCATCCGCATCCACAACTCGTTGGGATCGTGTTCGCAAAGCAGCGTCTCACGGAGGGTGCCGCTGTCAAAGACGTAGGCATGCAGTGCGGACTCCAACACCCAATAAGCCGTTCCCAGCAGAAAACCGACCAACATAAGGCTCGGAAATCGGGTCTTCATGCGATGTGGTTCCACGGTGCGGGAATTGCCGGAAGGTCCAACGAATGGGCGTTGCAGGGGCGGGACCCCGCACCTGTCCTGACCATGCACAGCGGCAGGCAGGAAGAGGCTCCCGGGCAGCCTTTTGCAGCAGAATTGCAAATGGGGGGAAGGTCGCTGTCACTTTGCTGACAGACAATAGAGCGACTAATGCGTCCTGAAATCGGCACGATTTCTTTCCTCATGCAGCCGGATGCTCCACCGTAAATAAGAGCCACCTTGCACTTCAGTAGTATACTGAGCCGGCATTTCTGCGCACAAACTTGGTGAAGTTGCCGGAAAGGTGCAACGGCTCGGATTCAGAAAGGGGGGATCGACCTTTTCCGGTTGTGGCGTGGTTGCCCGAACTTGCCGCAAACTTCGGCCGGTGTAACACCGTAACAAGCATAAAGGGACTCGTAAGGCTGGCCGCGCGCGTTCTTTGACTCCTCCGCGCCCTGCGCGTCCGCGGGCGTTTACATGAATTCCATGACCGAAGACGAGGGCGGCCTGGCAATCGTCGCCTACGGCGCAAACTATGCCCGCCTGGTGCAGGTCAAGCGAAAGTGCGACCCGGAAAACGTGTTTCACCTCAACCAGAACATCCAACCCTGAACCGGACCACCAGTCGTCGATGCGGGCCTTTCATCCACCACTTTCCGATGGGTGCAGTCGGGCGCATGGGACCGAAGGCGTTGACCGGCGGCGGGGTTCCCGATAAGATGTTCCCATGACAAGGTCAGTGGACGAATTCGTGAGTCAAAAGGTCCTGCCCCAGCACCGCGACATTGTGGTCATGCTGCGGCAATGCATGCGCGAAATGGTGCCCGGCGCGATGGAGATGATCTGCCGGGGGATACCCGGCTGGAAGGGCGTGCGCATGCTTGCAGTGATCAGTCCCACCAAGAAAGACATCACACTGGCCTTTTCTCGCGGCGCAGAATTTGAGGACAAATACGGCCTGTTGAAAGGCGCCGGAAAAGTGTCAAAGCACATGAAGTTCAAGAGCATGGCCGACTTGGACACGGACGTGCTCCGTTACTATATAGGGCAAGCCGCCGCACTTGATGAGAAGTAGGCACGCTGTCTTCCACGCAAGACTGCATAGGCAGGAGCGCCTCTTCTTTGCGTTCTCTGCGTTCTATGCGGTCAAACAAACCTTCTTAACCACAAAGGACACAAAGAACGCAAAGAAGAAGGCATGAAGGCAGCCTGTCCGGTACTCGTCCTCTTCCCTGTCGATCCGTGTGTTTCGTGGTCACGTCTCTTCTCATTGAGCTTTGGAAAGGCGGCGTCACTTTTTGTAGGTCCAGCCGCACTTGGCGCAGATAGACCGTCCGGCCGGAATCTTCTGGCCGCACTGCATGCATTCGATATCGTAATTCTCATCCAGTTCGTCTTCCGATGAGACGGGTGCATCGTCCTCTTGTTCCTGTGAGTCAATGACCTCTTTGAGCTTCCCGTAGTCGTGGTCCTCCGAAGGGCTCCCTTCTTCCTGCGCGGTTACCCGCTCGTCCGTGGACAAGGCCTTTGCTTGCGGTTCAACAGCGGCCTGAAACGGTGAGACAGTGTCCTCGAAGGGTGAGACTGTGTCCTCGAACGGTGCGCCGCCGCTTTGGGTTGGCATGGCGCCTTCCGGAACCAAGAACCAATAGATCCGCCCGCAGTTGGAACAAACAAAGACGCTGGCCGATTCATTGAGCCAGGCAACGTTGAAGAACATCGCCTGTGCCGTGTTCAACTGCGCCTTGCGTGAATTGAAGGCGTCGTTGCCGCAATGGTCGCAGACCAGAGACTTGCCGCCGATAACCACCTGGTTGCTCTGGGACATACTGACCTCCTCGTTCCTTGAGCCGTTGCCGTCAATTCTACGTCAACGCGGGACAGACCGACAACCGGCATTCCGCCGGGCCGAAATAGTGGAAGCGGCCATTCATGCGGCAGCAGGCCAGACTCCCCGGTTGTGGTGTGTTTTCCTGGCCACGCCATTCTTCCGACCGCAGGTCTCCTCTTTATCATCCGCGTGCCGGAAATCTTCGGGGAATATTGACAGGTTTCAGCGTTTAGAGATATTGTCTCTTTCAATGGCGCATCCTTTTCTGAACGTCTCTGTCGAGGAGGACGCGGATGATGATTCACGCGGTCATATCTGTTTTGCTGTGTCTGACCACGGCAACCCCGGGGGACAAAGAAAAGAGCCTCGTGTTTGCGAACGATGACGCCTCGTTCATCCTCAACCAAATGGACGAACTTTTCAACGTCCGGATCAACATGGAATGTGCGGATGGGGCGTCCGCAGTGTCCGCCGACGATACCCGCTGGTCGGGACGATTCACGGCAAGAACGCCGGAAGAAATGCTCACGAAGGTGACGGATGACACGCCCTACACCTGGGAGAAGAAAGGCGGTTCGTTCGCAATCCGCCCGCGCCGCGATTCCGTCCTCGCAGGGATGATCTCTGTGGCGTATCCCGGCGGAACACTTAAGGAAGCATTGAAAGCCATACTGCATGCGCGGCCGGACGAAACGTCACATCCAATTGAATTCGGTGATGTCTGTCTCCGCACCGGAGTCTCCTCGCCTGATCCGGAACCAGAAACGATTCCCGTTCCTGCATTCCAATTTACGGGCATTTCCGCAACTGAGGCGCTATGCCGTTTGGTCGAGATGGCCGGCCCCAAGGTGTACTGGCTCTTGTCCATGAGAGGCCCGGAAGGCAAGCGGTATCTTCATGCAAGAAACCAGCAACGCAAGAGACATTGTGTCGACAAGAACTGTTTGCTTTCGTGGACTGGCACAAAGGACTTGCCGGAACTCGATTCGGTCAATGCGGGCAATCTCGACAAAATGAGCGTCGAGATTCCGCCGGGCGAGGACCCGCAGCGTTACGGTAAGTTTGAGTTCGCATTCTTGTGGCTCTCTTATGCGGATGCCTCCGCCGATCGGG
>CAIJOU010000742.1 GCA_903822375.1 Candidatus Hydrogenedentota bacterium | reverse complement strand
TTGACAGGCCCGGCACCGAGGAGCAGCTGCAGCAGTTGTCCGGGGAAATCTTCACCGGGATGCTGGACAGAAACAAGCCGCTTTGGGAAATGTACCTGGTGGAAGGATTGTCGGGAAACCGCACGGCGCTGATTCTCAAGGTGCATCACTGCATGGTGGACGGGGTGGCGGGAATCGGCCTGGCGTACACCTTCCTGGATGTGACCCCGGCCCTGCCCGAAAAGACCAGGAAGATACCGTTCAAGCCCAAGCCGCTGCCGGATGTCAAGGCCAGGATCTATGACGCGGTGTGGGACAACATGGTGGACAGCGTTGTGCACTGGGTGCGGTTCAGCGCCAACATCACGGATTTCTCGGCCCGCGTGAACGGAACGGGCGTCAAGCACGCCCTCGGCAAATTCGCGGGCACGCTCGGGGGCTTCCTGATGCCCCTGAAGAAGATGCCGTTCAACAGCCCTTTCTCGGGGGAACGGCTGCATGCGTGGCGCGAGTACAAGGATTCCGATATCCGAATCATCCGCGCCGTTTCCGGTGCGACGGTCAACGATGTGGTCCTGGCGGCGCTTGCCCTGGCCACCCGCAAGTATCTTGAGGACCATCCGGAAGTCGACGTTTCGGCGTTCACTTCCCTGCGCACGCTCGTTCCGGTCAATGTCCGCAGGGAACGGGAACGGAGCGCGCTGGGCAACCGGATCAGTTTTCTGCCCATCGAACTGCCGCTGAACATTTCCGACGCCATCGAGCTGCTGCACGCCATTCACGGGCAGATGCGCGAGCACAAGGCCTTCCGCGTGGCCGATTCCATCAGCCTGATGTTTGACGCGCTGCAGGGCACCTCGGTGGCGGCCCAGGCGACGCTGCTGGGCACGCTGGCAAATCCTGTCGCCCGGCAAATCCTCGGGCCGGCCGTGGAGATTTCACCGGCCAACCTGATATGCACCAACGTGCCCGGACCGCAGATTCCCCTGTACGCCCTGGGGCACCGGCTGATGGCCGTCCACGGAGTGGTGCCGACCTGTTTGGGCATGGGCATCAACTGTTGCGTGGTCAGCTACGACCAGAAGGTGTCCGTCTCGATCGTCGGCGACGGCATGGCCGCCGGCGACGGCGTGGCGCAGATCATGGCCAATTACGACGGGAAGTTCCAGGAGTTGCTTGCGGCCGCGCGCATCAAGGGCGACAAATACGTGGAAATACGGAATGTCCTGCAGCACGAGCAGTATTCGCCCTGGGAAGGTTCCATTCGGACCCAGACCCCGAAGAAACCGGCAAAACGCACGCATGACAGGATGGTTGTTGCGTCTTCCGTCAGTGAAACCGTACCCCTGCAATCTTAGGGGCGGCGGCACTTCAAGCCACAGGAGTTTGCATCCATGGAATCGAGCTGCGAGATCATGAACATGTCACAGGCGCAGGAAAGCCAAAAGAGCGGGGGCGGGACGGCATGCTTTGCGTTGAAGAGCCCCTTTGTTGACGCCATGCTGACGGACGCGGAGGCGTTCTCGGAAGACGTCCATCACGTGGGCATGGTTCTGACCGTGGAACCTTTCGGCCGCCTCGCTTTGGAAACAGGCGCGCCCAGCGCTAAGAAGAGCCGCAAGGAGGTCAAGATTCCGCGCGACAAGGCGGACGATCGCTCCGGGCCCGCCGTTGCCGCCCGCCGGAAGTTTGTGGAGCAGACGGCCGGCACCCCGCTGAAACATGTTTCCCAGTTCAGTTTCGATCCGCATATCACCGCCTGCAACATAGAGAATTTCACGGGTGTCGCGCAGGTTCCCCTGGGCTTCGCCGGTCCGATCCAGATCAACGGCGAGCATGCACAGGGCGAATTCATCATACCGCTCGCCACGACCGAGGGGACGCTGGTGGCGTCGTACAGCCGCGGCATGAAGGTGATGAACCTGTGCGGCGGCGTGACGGCGAGCGTAGTCGACGACGTGATGCAGCGGGCGCCGGTGTTCGTCTTTGACGACGCACGCGCCGCGCGCGATTTCATCGCGTGGTGCCGGGCGCACGAGGACGACATTCGCCGGGAGGCGGAGTCCACTTCGAAGGTGGCCCGTCTGGACTATGTCGATTACTATCAGGCGGGCAAACTGGCGTTCCTGCGCTTCAACTTCACCACCGGCGATGCGGCCGGCCAGAACATGGTGGGAAAGGCCACGTTTGGCGCCTGCAACTGGATACTGGCCAACCACGACGGCATCCGGCACTATTACCTCGAGGCCAACATGGCCACCGACAAGAAGGCGTCGCAGGTGAACCTGATGCACACGCGCGGCAAGCGGGTGGTGGCCGAGGTCACGCTGAAGCGGGAGGTGCTGCTCGAGCAGCTCCGGGTTGAGCCCGAATCCCTCTACCGCCACTACAACGTCGCCAACGCGGGAGCAATGCTCTCCGGGGCCACCAACAACGGCCTGCATTCCGCCAACGCGATTGCGGCAATGTTCATTGCCACGGGCCAGGATGTGGCCAACGTGGCGGAGTCTTCGGCGGGCATCCTGTACCTGGAGCTGACCGGCGAGGGGGACCTGTACATGTCGTTTACGATTCCCTCGCTGATCGTGGCTACCTACGGCGGCGGCACGGGCCTGGCCACCCAGCGCGAATGCCTGGAACTGCTCGGCTGCTACGGCCAGGGCAAAGTGTCACGGCTGGCCGAAATTGTCGCCGGCGTGGTGCTGGCCGGGGAAATCTCGCTGGCCGCGGCGATCTCGTCGCTGGACTGGGTGTCCAGCCACGAACAGTACGGACGAAACCGGTAAGGGGGCGGGCATTTCATAAACATGCCACCGTAATGGGACCCAGGGTTTCATTTCCGCCTCTTGGAGTACTGGAGCGCACTCTTGTGGAAGTCAGCCGCTTGCATGAATCCGCAGAGTGTCCAGAACTGAATGCAACAAACGTTCACAGAAAGGAGAACAGACGTCATGGCAACAGCAACCGCAACCAGGTCCACCAGAAAGGCCGCCACTCCAGCGTCGGATGAATCCCGCATGCAGAAGATTGCGGACAGCATCCAATCCACGGCAGAAAAGCTTCGCGACCAGGTGAGCAGCAATGTGCATGATTCGGGCGTGGCCGCAAAGGTGCGCGGCGTGGACGTGTCCATCGCCCTCATCAAAATGCAGCGCTCGCTGTTTGACCGCTCCTTCAAGGTGCTCGCGCGCCTTCAGAAGTACAGCGACAAGCTGGTGAAGCGGCACATCCAGGGCGCGCATTGGATGCCGAACGAGGGCAAGGACATTGTCAAGGAATGGAGCCATATGCTCAACGAGGGGCGTGCCGACTTCCAGGCGACGGTCGACAAGAGTTATGACCTGCTGAAGGATTGCCTGGAGCGCATCCGCAATGAGCAGGAGTCCGCCGGCAAGAAGAAGACGGTCGCCGAATCTGCCGCGCCCTCCAAGGCGAAGGGCACTTCGAAGACGAAGAGTGCGGCCAAGAAGGTCAAGCGCGCCGCATCGGTCGCGGCGACGGCATAGGTTTCTGTAGGCAGTTTGTGAGTCAACCCCCAGGCCGCCGGCACGGGCAAAACCGGCCGGCGGTCCGGGGGGTGCGTGACGCCTGTTCCGCCGCTATTTCACCTGAAACGTCTCCGGCGGCAGTTCGGGATTGATGCGGAGGTCGGTCATTTCAACCGTCACCTCGGACCCAGTTTTCTTCGCGCCCTCGCCTTTCAACGTAACACACATGATCTTGGAGGGGAAGCGGAGTTTGGTGGCCGTGTCCTCAATGTAGTTCTCATAGCGGTATGCGGTTCCGCCGACATTCCCATAGTCCCACATTTCCATGCGGCGCAGTTCGCCGGTCTGGGCACTGATCCACACGGACGGATGCGCGGCCCATGGAAGGAACAGGAAACATTTCTCGCCGCCGAGAAGACGCTGTGTCTCTTCGTCCGTGCTGAAGCGGATGGGCGGAGCGATGCCCTTGAAGTACTCCTCGCGGGTATAGTGGGCGCCGGACCACTTCTCGTCCTTGTAGCCCATGGCCATTTCGGTGTAGACCATGCTCAGGTTGGGGAGGGTCAGCATGCCTTTCTCGGGCGCCTTGTTGGACTTCTCCGTCTCGTGACCGTCCTGCCAATACACCATCCGGCCGGTGCCGGAGACTATGTCATCGGCGGCGCCGTGCCATTTGGTTTCGTTGTCGTAGGCGCTGTATTGCAGTTGCAGTTCCAGCCCGTGTCCCAGTTTCTTGGCCTCTTCCCGGCTCAGGGGAATCATCTGCAGCGCAATCTTTCCGGTGCGCGCGTCCTTTTCCACCCAGTCGCCGTTCTCCAAAGTGCGGGTCGTCCAGCGGTAGTTGGCGGACACGCGCCGGACGGCGAGCCAGTTGTCCCGCTGTGCCGAAAAGGCCTCCTCAGCCCTGTGGCGCTCTTCCAGAGTCAACTGGCAGGGAATCTGGTCGTCGTTGCGCCAGTCAAGGAAGCCTTGACCACCTTTCTCGGGGGGCCAGTATTTAAGAAGGATGCCCTTGAAATGGTCGTCGGCACCGACATCGAACAGCCGGCCGTTCTTGTTTTTGACGGGGCTGCCCGTAATGTAATAGGTGCCGGAGGGGAGATCCGTGAACTCCCAGGAGCCGTCCTTGGCCACCTTCGTCGTTGTCTTGTCGGTGGCGTTGAGCCACATGAGGGTCATTTCCTCGCCGCCCATCGGTTTCTCGCCGCCATCCGGCAATCCCCGAACCAGCCTGCCGCCGATGGATGCCTTGCCCGTCGGGTGTGCCGAGGCGGATTGCCGCGCATCGGTGTCCGCGGGGACGGCATGTTCCCCCGCAACTACGATGGCGGTCGCCGACAGGAAGACCAATAACAGGATGGAGACCAGGCCAAGGGGCTGATACCGCCGATAGTCTTTGCCCATTACGCGAACGATTCGCCGCGTCAGCGGCTTGTATCGCTCGGTCATCCCCGCGGCGACCCATTGCAGCGCCGCCGTGTCGGATGCGTCTTCGATGACGCGCACGAAGCTGCGGCTGTAGCGCGGCCCCTGGCCTCGCAAGTGCATCACGGCGAGGTCGTCGCAGGCCAGTTCGCGTTCGTGGCGGATGCGCGCGTTGGCAAGCCACACCAGCGGGTGGAAGAAATAGAACGCCTGGACGACCATCTGCACCCAGTTGAGGAGCAGGTCCCGGCGCCGGATGTGGGCCAATTCATGGAGGAGCACCGGTTCGATGTCGTCGAGCGGCCAGCGTTCGGCGATTGCCGTCGGCAACACAATGGTGGGCCGGAGCACGCCGAACACGGCCGGGCCAATTCCCGGGTGCTGTTTGCCGCCGGTGCGCACGCGCACGGCACGCCGGACCCGACAGCGGGCACAAAGCGCATCCGTGAGTTGGAGCAGCTCGGTACGCCCCGTGACGGGCAAACTCCGAACCAGACGGTGCACCCACAGGTTCCGGCCGACGATGATTGCCACGAGTGCCAGCGAAACAGCCAACCAGACAAGGCCAACGACCGCGCCGGGAGAAACGGGCCGCTGTTGACGCAGCGGCGCAACCGGCGCTGCCGTTGGCGCCGGAATCACGGCCGCGTTTGAAAGCACCGGCGGGACACCCCCCACGGTCTGCTGCGCAGCCAGCAGCATTCGCGGGGCCGAGAACTCCACTGCATCGCGCAGGTCTCCGCCGATCCCCCCCGGGAGCGCAAGCACTGCGGGGACACACAATCGCAGCAATACGGTGCACCACAAACAGTAGCGAAAGTTTGGCGACGCCTTTCGGAAGAATGCCGCGGCCGCCCACACCAGCAGGACAAGCACGGCCACCTGCCAGCTCAACGCCCACAACGTTCGGGACACCGCTTCGGCGAAGCTCATGAACACGTTCATTTGTCCGGCTCCTCCCCGTGTTGTTCGACAAGTTTCTTCAAGAACTCGATGTCAGCCCGCGTCAACTTCTTTCCCTTGGCCAGATGGGCAAGAACCGGAGCGAGTGCGCCGTCCAACACCGTCCCCACAAACGAATCCAGCGCCTTCCCCATCACCCGCACCTGCGACACCGCCGGCTCAAACAGGCAGATCGGGCCCACCTTGCCCAGTTTCACATACCCTTTCTGCTCCAGGCGGTCCAGCATCGTCTTCACGGTCTGGTAGCGCCAGGCTTTTTGCTGGAGCACCTCCTCGTACACCTCGCGTGCGGTGCATTTGCCCTTGCGCCAGCAGCATTTCATGATCAGCCACTCGGCTTTTGTCAGTTCCGGCAACTCGCCCATGTCCATACTCCATGTTTGTTGTCTGTGGTAACGTTACCACAGTTGTGGTGGCTTGTCAAGACCCCCTGTTGCACGAAGTGCCGGGTATGTCCCCCATGCGGACACAATGCTCGGAGCGTAGACCTTCCAGTTTTGTGGGCGGGCATACACCCCCCGGCCCTTCGGGCCCCCCCCTCCAGGGGGGGACCAAAAGGTCCGCGTGCCCAATAAGGTTTTCAGGTCAGTTCACGCGGTCCGCCGCGTGTGCGCTGGACCAGCAGGCCTGGTCGGTCTGGAAGGGGCCCACGACGCCGGGGACGGCCGCGAACGCAGATTTTCACTTGTTTCAGGCATCTCTCGCCGTCGCAGAACTTTTTGCCAAATCTTTGCCAAAAGTACGCCCCCTCTTCACGTGGGGGTGTTCAAATGGTGTTCGCAGCGTAAGGGGAGTAGGCAGCGTTTAGCCGGGTCGTTTTCCAGAAAGCGTCCGCATACGAGACTCGTCCGAAGACGGGCCGTTCAACAATCGGGTGTTTTGCGCTACTGAAGTTACCCCCATTTCTTGGACAGTGGCTAAGTAAAGATTTGGCGGCTTGAGCCGGCCGGCCGCCAGGCGGACAATGTCCGCAAAGGAGTCCAAGAAATGGGTCAGGTTCGGAAGAGTCATTCGAAGGAGTTCAAGG